>CAZXAC010000201.1:0-4891 GCA_964638335.1 uncultured Lentisphaera sp.
ATCTTTGAGTTGCGGAAGGATTTGGAGACTTTTGACAACACCCAGGAATGGGTCGCTGAAGGATTCCAAACACACAAGGAGAAATTGCAGGAAGTGTCTTCAAAGGAATTTTCCTGGCTTTTTGAAGAAATCGCCAAAAACAAGGCCTTCAAATTCGAAAATCCCAAGGAAGTGCCCCCTCATTCCGGAGGGAAAAGCATGATGAAGCTCGAAAACGTTCAAGCCATGCTCGCCGTGCCCTTATTTGTAAATCAGGAAATCTTCGGATGCATCGGATTGGATGAATGCCGAAAGACGCGAAAATGGGCTGACGTTGAGATTGAAACCATGTTTTCAATCTCATGGATTATCGCTAACACTATAAAGAGAAAGGATGCGGAAAAGGAACAAAATCTCCTGTCCACAGCGGTTCAACACAGCGAAGACATTGTAATTATAACAGATAAGGAAGGAATATTACAATACGTAAATCCGGCATTTGAAAAAATCACAGGATATTCGAAGGACGAAGCTATTGGGAAAAATCCAAACATGCTAAAAAGCGGCAAACAAGATGAAGACTTCTATAAAAACATGTGGCAAACAATCTCCTCCGGCAAAACGTGGAACGGTAGAATGATCAACAAGCGCAAAGACGGTTCTTTTTATGTCGAAGACTCAGTCATATCTCCAGTATTTAACTCATCCGGAAACATAAGCAACTACGTAGGCATAAAAAAGGACGTATCTTCTCATTTGAAAATGGAGGAACAATTCCATAATATCCAAAAAATGGACTCGATCGGAAGGCTGGCCGGCGGAATGGCTCACGATTTCAACAACATGCTGGCAGTCATACTCGGCTTCTCCGAAGTGGCAATGTCGAAACTGAAAGAAGGAGACTCCCTCCGTCCCGACATTGAACAGATAGTAAAAGCCGCAAAAAGGTCGGCAGAACTAACACATCGCCTCCTCGCCTTCGCCCGCAGACAAAACGTAAACCCAAAAGTGCTGAATATAAACCAAGCTATTGACGGAATGATTAGCATGATACGGAGAATGCTTGGTGAAGAGATACGACTCAACTGGTTACCCGGCGAAGAAGTGTGGTCTATAAATATGGATCCCTCCCAAATAGATCAAATCCTGATGAATCTGTGCATAAATTCAAAAGACGCCATACTCGGGAAAGGCACAATAGAAATAAAAACAGCCAACGCCAGCTTTAGCCAGCAATTTTGTGAATCAAATCCTGAATATATGCCCGGCGACTTCATATGCCTGTCTGTACATGACAACGGCAAAGGAATGGATGAAACCATAATGGGCAACATATTCGAACCGTTCTTCACCACAAAACCAAGCGGCAAAGGAACAGGTCTAGGCCTGGCTACGATATACGGCATAGTCCGGCAGAACAAGGGCTTTATAACGGTATCCAGCACGCCAGGCAAAGGTTCAACTTTCAAGGTCCATATCCCGCGCCATTCGGGAAGTGAAAAAACAAAAGCAAAACAGATAAATGAAACAATTGCTCCTGACACTGACATCAAAGACCTTACCATAATGCTGGTTGAAGATGAGCCGGCAATAATAAAAATCTGTGGAATGATGTTGAAAAAAATCGGATATAAGGTGCTGGCAGTGGAGAGACCAACCGAAGCAATAGCCCTCGCGGAAAATTACGACGACAGCATAGATCTGCTTCTTACTGACGTAATAATGCCCGATATGAACGGAAGGGAACTCGGAGAAAAAATATTGGCCCTGCACCCCGAATGCAAAGTCCTATATATGTCGGGATATACCTCTGACGTTATCAGCAAACACGGCATAGACGATACAAAGTTTGGAATACTTCACAAACCTTTCACAAAAGAAGAGCTGGCAAAAAAAGTCAGGGACACACTAGGGCTGGCAAAAAAATAGCAAAAAATGAACAGGCCGCGGATAACAACGGGGCGGAAAAAACTTGAATCAAACAGAAACTCTCTCTTTATACTGAGTTTCATTCAAAGAGTCAGGAAAGACAATAGATATTTTGAGGGATGTTTGGGTAAATTGATTGAAGGGCGATATGGATATCGTCCGAGAACAATTTATCAAAACAAACTCAAAAGAACCTTGCCGCTGAGCGGTTGCGTCTATTCAGCGCAGCTTCTGTGTCGCGAAATCCCGCCGTTACTTTTAGTAGCGGCAGAATTCCGCCTCACAGTTCTGCATCTGAATATTTCGCAATCTTTACCCGACCAGGCTGGTTTACTATATCTTTGAACGCAATTCAGCATTAGATTTTGATCTAAGGCCGTAACACTTGGTGCAAAACACACCTTCCTCTGTTCTGAATCTCCCATCTCCAGGCTGAAGCGTTTTTCCGCAAATAACGCAGCTCTCCAATTCCTCTTCTACGTCATCTGGAAATGTTTCTGATTTTTGATTGTCTTTTTTATTCATTTTGATTTTTGTATCTTCAGATCATCTCCGCAAACTTGCTTGAAGTCACGTATGCCCCATACTTCTTCTTGAGGTATCCTCTTTTTTAAAGCATGTCAAAAACGATCAAAACTTTTCTCCTTGGAATCCTACGTTTCTTCGAGACTTCCTCAATAGTTATGGACTCCCTGTGTCTAGAGCAAAATTCAAGTATGTCTAAAACAATCTCTTGATTTGGCATTTTTATATTAGATGTTTTAATTTTCCTTTATAAGGAACATTTTTCCATTAATGTATAAGCCAAAAAACATTATTCAAATCCGATCTTGATTTTTTCTGCCTCTTCTAGGAGCAATTTACCCCACTTGCTTATGTTATCCTTGGTATATCTCAGAGATGGACCGGATAGAACCAGTCCGCCAATAAATCTTTCCGCAGGATCTAATATCTTGACTCCAATTGATGATATGCCGTCTTCGGAATCCTGGCACACCGCATATCCATCTTTTTTACATTGACGAACATTCCTTCTCAATGATATTCCGCCAGCCAAATCGCGACCGACAATTCTTTCCACCGCATCAGCCATCTCTTTTCTTGTACCGTTCTTGGCTAGGAGAGAAACGTAAAGGACTCCAAGCGGAGAACGACTAAGAGGCATTCTTCCAAAAAGCATTGGACGAGCTATTACCGGACTTGCAGGAAGCTCTTCAGCAAGGACAACAACTTCATCTCTTGTCGCATTTAAAACGGAAAATGAAGCATTCTCGCCTGTTCTTATGGATAAATCTTTAAGGCACGAGATTATTCTTTTCGTAGGGAATCCATTGCTGAAAGATTTCCTCGCCAAAAGGAAGATCTTCGCTCCCAGACAATATTTACCAGTATCAGGATCTTGAGTTACGAATTCCTTCTCCTCTAGAGTTACCAACATTCGGTATATGGTGCTCTTGCCAACCTTCATTGCTTCGGAAAGCTGAGTAATGCCCGCGGAACGACAGAGACTGAGATTCTCAATCAGACTCAGAGTCCTCTCAACTGACGAGAGAAGACTGCCCTTGACTTCGGTTTTCCTCCTGCCGACCTTAGCCATTGTAACCCCCTTTTCTGGGTTTAACCTAGCGATAAAAGAGAAAAAGTCAAACTCCAATTAAAAGAATAACGTAATTGTTTTTAGTCGGATGGCGTTCTGGCTTTGAGGGGGCATCACTAGAGAGAAATGAATTGAGTTCTGATTCTAAATCATTGCTGTCCTAAATAATTCTATCGGGGCTGGCATCCTCCGTCGCCCTTCTGGCTATGGAGGCCAAGTCGGCATCCCAGAGTTACAAGCCGGGGTTGCTATCGCTATCGGCATCGAGAAATGACTTCAATTGATTACGATCCGACCTGCCCCCCGTAACTCACGTGGCGCAGGGGGTCCCATCCTCCAGCCGGCTACGGAGGATACCGCGACCCCGAGACCGATTATTATTCCAATCATTGTCCCTCTTGACTTCGCATCTAAGCACCCATTGGCTTCGTGAAACAAGAAGGTTAAAGCTACAGATTAATCTCGAGTTGTTCCGTGCTTGTAAGAATTGACTTGACCGGTTCGAAACTTTTACGGTGCTCCCTACACGGACCAAACTTTCGTATTGCCTCGACGTGGGCGGAAGTCCCGTAACCCTTGTGATTTTCGAATCCATATTCTGGATATTTTATTGAAAGCTCCTCCATAATTTCATCCCTTCGGACTTTTGCGATTATGCTTGCGGCGGCAATAAGTGCAGATTTGCTGTCGCCCTTGACTATAGCCTTCGAGCGGCAAGGAAGACCTCCCACTGGAAGACCATCAATAAGCGCGAATTCAAGACCTGCGATTTTCGCAAGCGCCTCGCGCATAGCCTTATGGGTCGCCTTCAAAATATTAATCCTGTCTATCTCCTCGGCAGACAATTCAACAACTGATATTATAAAATTTTCATCTGATTTAAGCATGTTGGATAATTCTTTTCTTCTTCTCGCAGAGACTTGCTTTGAATCAAAAACCGCTGGAAATCTCACTTGCGATTTTCGCAAAGCTACGGCGGCGGAAACGACAGGTCCCGCAAGAGGTCCCCTTCCCGCCTCATCAACGCCAGCAATAAATAAATATCCGGCAGACCAAAGTTCCCGCTCAAATTGGAGCAGAGAACTGTCATTAGGAAGAAAAGATAAAATCTCTTTTTTCATTTTTTTGATATGCCACCGGTAATTTTCGTCCTAAACTAATCCCCCAATACCCAATTTCAACGAAAACCATCTTTAAACATGCTTCGGAAACGCTATGGTATCCAACTATTATCTATGATTCATAAATTATAGAGCCGATTGCATAATTGCCTTTTAAAAGGATCGCCAGCCATATGTCTGGCTCTGAGGTCGGTCGCCTTCGGCTTCCGTCTTCGCCTCCAGCTACGCCGGACAAGATGACGTGACAAGTAGGACCGGCGTTCCG
>CAZXAC010000202.1:0-4886 GCA_964638335.1 uncultured Lentisphaera sp.
GTTTAGTTTCCATTTCTTGTTCAACCAAGTTCGCGGGAAATATTCTTTCAAGTTTTGCCGGATCTATAGGTTGATGTGTTGAAGGGTCGAGAGGTGGCTTTAGTTTTGTCGGCATGTCGGAGGCTATGTTATACCACTTTTTCGGAATATCTTTTTCATCAAGAATATATTTTATCTGTTTCATATTTCTCCATATTTTATTTATGTCCTTTGCAATTCAAATCGAATTATAGTCTATTAGGACATGATTTCAAAGCTTGAAAGGATCATAAGCACGGACTGATAATGGATTTTTTAATTAATTTCTTGTCATCATTTTGGACGCTGCTCTGCCAGATGTCTTGGGCTCTGTTGTTTGGATATCTCTCCGCTGGGATAATTTCTCAATTTCTTTCAAAGGAATTTGTGGCCAGGCACCTGGGAGGCAATGGATTTTATCAGATTTTTAAATCGTCGATTCTGGGAGTTCCGCTTCCGCTTTGTTCTTGCGGAGTTCTTCCGGTAGCGGAGTCTTTCAAAAAGATTGGTGTAGGCAGAGGAGCGCTGACTTCTTTCATAATCTCAACTCCGCAGATCGGAGTCGACAGTATTGCGGTGACATATGGGATGATGGGCCCCTTTTTCGCCATATTCAGGCCGTTCGCGGCGTTTATTTCTGGAATTGTTGGCGGTGTTGCGGTGGAAAAATTTTCAAAAGATCCCGTGTCTAAATCAGAAGAAAGCCCAAAATGCTCTTGTTGTTCTCATGATTCCATCTACGAAAAAGAACATGAAAAGAAAATGGCTGAAGAGAATTTCTTCGCGAAAATAACAAAAGTCATTAAATACGGATTCGGCACAATGATGGAAGACACAGCGAAATCTCTTGTGGTCGGTCTTCTTGTGGGAGCTCTTTTGAATATCTTGATTCCGGAAAGTATTTTTGAAGAGATAGGAGGAGTCGGACAAATCATTGAGATGCTGGCAATGATAGCTTTTGGGATTCCACTATATGTTTGCGCCAGCGCTTCTGTTCCGGTTGCCGCAGTATTGATAGCCAAAGGAATTTCTCCAGGAGCGGCATTTGTTTTTTTGATGACAGGACCCGCCTCAAACACTGTATCTCTCGCTTTTGTCACAAGGTTGATCGGAGCTAGGGGCTTTTTCTGCTACATATCCTCCCTAATCGTATGCGCTCTCGCCTTCGGGTTTCTGATGAATCTTTTTCCGGTTGAAATCAGTTCGTCCGGACTGGCGCACTGTGCTGAAACAGAACAGATTTCGCTCTTTCAAAATGTAGGCGGCGTATTGTTGTCCCTCCTGATAGGGATTGCTATCATCAAGAGACAATTGAAGGGCGATTCCAAATGAGGAATTTTTCATTGCTGGCAAAGGCTCATCTGGCGGCGAAAGCAAAAAGGTGATGTGTATTCAGCGGATGGAAATCTGACAGGTCTGGCTCATCCGGCTTGTCCGACGCGCCTGATAAGATAATGACCCCAGAGATTTTCTGTTTTTCTTCTGAAGCTCCAGATCCTGGTCTTCCATCTCAAATGCTATTTCCTTGATTTATATCTTAGGATGAAATTCTCATGTATGCGGGATACTTCCTCTATGTTGGTGACGCAGACTCCTAGGTTTCCGAGGATTCCGTTCTTAAGGCTGTATATCCACCCATGCACGGAAAGGTCTCTCCCTGATTTCCACGCATTTTGCACTACAGTGGTGAGGCACACGTTCAGCGCCTGCTCTACCACATTCAACTCGCAAAGCAGATCTTCGCTTTCATTTTCATTCAGACTTTGAAACATATTTTCGTGAATGCGATATATGTCCTTTACATTTCTCAGCCAATTATCTATCAGTCCGTGATCTTGTTTTTCCATTGCCGCCTTTATGCCTCCGCAACCGTAATGACCGCATACGATAATGTGTTTTACCTTGAGTACATCCACGGCGTATTGTATTACCGAAAGGCAGTTGAGATCGGTGTGTATTACCAGATTGGCTATATTTCGGTGGACAAATATTTCTCCTGGCATCATTCCGACTATCTCATTAGCTGGAACCCGACTGTCCGAACAGCCTATCCATAAATACTCCGGAGATTGTTGTCTTGATAGTTTTAAGAAAAAATCAGGATCTGCCTTTTTTATTTTTTCCGCCCAAAGCTTGTTCTTTTCAAAAAGCTCCTTTAAAACGCGCATTATGATGAAATCCTAGTTAAAGTTAATGGACATGCTTTGTTTTTACGAACTTCAACGATTCCATGTTGCCTATTCGTGGAAATACATCAATCCAATAATCATGCCCGATATCCGGGCTGTGAAATGCAGTTGCGGCTATCATTGCGGCGTTGTCGGTGCAGTATCTGGGCTCTGCCGCTATCATATTGGAAAATTTTCCGCACGCAAATTTTTCTCTCAACCTCGAGTTGCAGGCGACTCCGCCGCAGATGACCACCGTTGAAACGGAATAAAAATCCGCCGCGTCTGAAGTTTTCCTGAATAGTACGTCTACTATTGCCTCCTGATACGAAGCCGCACTGTCGGAGATAAATGACTTATCGTCGATCTGGCTCCAGGAGTTTCTCACATGATTCAAAAGAGCCGTCTTTAGTCCACTGAAACTGAAATTGAAACGGTCATCTTCGGAAACTGCCCGTCCTGAAGCTCCTGTCAGCGCCCTTGGAAATGCGAATTTCGCAGGATTCCCATCTTTTGACGCCTTTTGTATTAGAGGTCCGCCAGGATATCCGAGCCCGAGAATTTTTGCCCCCTTATCGAAAGCTTCTCCGGCCGCATCGTCAAGAGTTTGTCCTATTATGCTGACCGATGAGTCGGATTTTATTAGTAGAAGCACCGTATGCCCGCCTGAAACTACAAGAGCGAGTAGCGGATAAGTTTTAGGATCATTCAGCATTGCGGTTTTTCCGCCGAGGAAACTTCCGTATATGTGAGCGGCAAAATGATTGACTGGGATCAGGGGGAGTCCTCTTTTTAGCGCAAGTGAGCGGGCAAAGTTAACCCCAATTAACAAGGCAGGAACTAGACCTGGACCGTTGGTGACCGCTATCGCGCTTATGTCAGAAATGCTCACGCCTGCTTCGCGCAAGGCGCAGTCAGTTACAGTGCTTATCCCGGATAAATGTTCTCTCGCGGCAAGTTCGGGGACTACTCCTCCAAAGACGGCGTGTCTAGCTATCTGAGAAGATACTACATTGCTTTTTACATCTGCTCCATCCGAGACCACGGCGGCGGCAGTTTCATCGCAACTTGTCTCTATGCCTAGTATAAGAGCCATTATGTATATTTTTCCCAATTTTAGTTTTTTGTGTTTGCTGGGATGGGTTCTGAATATATCTAAAAAAAAAGAAAATTCAAACAAGGTAGAATTAATTCATTTTTCTCAGTGTTTCTGCATTTTATGTTGTCTCCGAAGGCTTGATGATTTTTAGTACTGTGCTATGTTTTTCAGAATGAAAAATCCTAAACTCGCAAAAACAAAGGTGTTAATTCCTGTTTCCATGGTTTTTCTGGGAAGAGGTCTTTTCCAAAGTGAGAATAACTATGGACTCTGAGAAATATTTCCTTGGCGCTGCCGTCGTGCTGTCGTATTTGATTGGCTCCATTCCTTTTGGATATTTAATCGGAAAGTTTAATGGAGTTGACATCAGAAATCATGGAAGCGGAAACATAGGGGCAACAAACGTTCTGCGTACCTTGGGACGCAAATGGGGCTATTTGTGTTTCTCTCTTGACTTTTTAAAGGGGTTCCTTCCGGTTCTTCTAGTTGTGATTTTCTCGAAGGATAAATTTGGAGAGTCTTCTCCGCATTTATTTTCGGCATGCGTTATGATGGCCGCCTTCTGCGGGCATGTATGGCCGATCTTCCTTGGTTTCAAGGGAGGCAAGGGGGTTGCGACGGCTGGAGGTGCGATTTTCGCAATCTCTCCATTTGCTTTTATGGTTTCTCTCGTTGTGTGGGTATGCGTATTTTCCGCCTCAAAATATGTTTCACTGGGGAGCATTGTGGCATCTTTGACGCTTCCCTTGGCATACTTTTTGGCAGGGAAATACGGCAACAGTACCTATTCAAACATAATTCTTGCGGTTTTCGCATTCATATCAATACTTTCAGTAATTAAACACAGGTCTAATATAAGAAGACTTTGGAATGGAACCGAGATGCGTTTTGGAAAGGAGGAAAAATGAAAATAAGCGTATTAGGTGATGGAGCTTGGGGCACCGTTATGGCGCTTCTTCTGAACGGAAACGGACACTCATTATCATTGTGGGGCTATTTTTCTGAAAATATTCGCGAAATTCGCAAGACCGGAGAGAACGGTAAATTTCTTCCCGGCGTAAAAATACCGCAGCAGATAAAATTATGCGAAGATTTGTCTGAGGCTTTGACTGATTCAGAACTTGTTGTTCTTGCTGTGCCGTCGCAATTTTCGCGTGGAATATTAAAAACTATTGGTACTGCGAAATTAGCAGGCAAAATCATCGTCAACCTCGCAAAGGGCATAGAAAATGAAAGTTTAAAACGAATGAGCGAGGTTTTCTTTGACGAAATAGGAGAATCTCCCAAATACTGCGTTCTTTCCGGTCCGAGCCACGCCGAGGAAGTCGCAGTAGGGCAGCCCACTGCTGTGGTTGTGGCATCAAAAAGTAATTCCTCCTCGGAAATTGTCCAAAAGACCTTCATGAACAAAAACCTAAGAGTATATACTTCAAAGGACATGATAGGGGTAGAACTGGGCGGAGCTCTGAAGAATATTTTCGCGATAGCCGCTGGAATTTCTGACGGCATGAAGCTGGGCGATAATCCCAAAGCGGCACTGTTGACACGAGGGATTGCGGAACTTTCCAGGCTCGGAACGGCTCTCGGTGGTAATGCTGAGA
>CAZXAC010000203.1:0-4849 GCA_964638335.1 uncultured Lentisphaera sp.
TGCGATGATGCCGTTTCTGGCCACCACCGGTGTACCCTGTCCTTCCGGGTCGTCTATAAAAAGCCTAGCCCCTTCTCCACTGAGAAGATAGAATGTGTAAGAGCCGTTTATGGGGCAGAATATTTTACCTGTCACAAGAGCGGCAACATTATCTTCACGTGCGGAAGTCATTATGTGACCATGAGTTTCCGGGTAGTCTATTTTGTGGATCATGCTGACCATGTAAGGTGTCAGGGCGGAGAAATCAGGCAATGCGCTCCAAGTTCCTTCGTAGTATTTCACCATAAGACCCGGCTGGTTGAATCTCGCGCTTGAAATTGGGCTTGGACTGTATCCGTCCTTGAAAGTCCTGGCTTTCAGTTCGCATGAGGCGGAAATAACGAAAGGATCTGAATATTCGACGGAATTCCCGAGAGTGGGTTCCGACCCGTCCAAAGTGTATCTGATCTGAGCCCCTGGGACACTGTTCTGCAGTGAAAGCGTCACGTTCTGAGAGCCTTGAAAATATGCTCCCGCCGGGCTTATCTGCGGTGTTTCAGTAAGAGTTTTAGATATCGAGAAATTGTCTATTTTTACCGGACAAAGCAAGGAATTATTCATGCTTGTAACAGCGAATCCCGCTTTGACGACATTCCCCTGCGCGACCGACTGATTTGAATCAATCATATTCCAATTTATGCCGTCCTGAGACTGGTATGCTGAATACAGATTGCCTGTTTTTGCCAGTTTGAGCCAGTATGGGGCTGTTGCCGAGCCGGATCCCGCAACTCTGGTTGTGGCTCCTGCTATCGCGGCTCTGTACTGGAAATTTGATCCATTGTTGGGAGTCACGAAAACGAAGGCGTTTCTGGAATTCGCGTCCAGAGATTCGCGTATCATTATTCCCGCCTTGGCAAAAGCATTTGTGTTTGGCTGTGCTATGATTCTGGCAATAATTTCGCAGTCACCGTGAAGTTCGGTGTAACAATAATTGAACTTGTCTGCAGAACCGTAGATATCCGTGCCTGAGCCTCTGACAGTGAACGTAGAATCTTCGAAATTGGCTGAACCTGCTACTCCCGGCGAGCCGATGTCGACATCCGTCCACCCCGGAGGCAGTTCTCCGATCGAAGGATCGAGTTCAACTCTGTCTCCATCCATTATTGAATTCGTCGAATTGACACTGTCCCAGTCGTTGGGATTTGTTCCGTTGGCGGTTTCGTATGAATCTGTCAGTCCATCGCTGTCGGCATCATTGCTCGAATTCAAGGTTGAAAGGCGTGATGTCGAATGGCAGAACCAACCCGATGGAACAATTTGTTTCGGCATTGAAACAGTTTCACAACTTAGTATGAGTCCATTGGTTGAAGCCGTCTGATAGTAATCAAGGATGATTTCATGTTTTCCCGCTCTCAGGCTCGCGAAACCGTATTCTTCGGACATTGCATGAAGGCCATCGTTATTGACTGTCTTCTTTCCGTCTATGTAGAGGTTCGCACCATCATCACAATTCAAATAAAATTTGTATAATCCGCCCTCCGGGATATCGAGAAAGCCTTCGAATCTTGCGGCGATGTTGGTGGCAACTCCGCTTGATGCGAAAGCCGTTGTCCTCGCCGTATAATTTATATCCACTTCAGTATCGGCTCCGAAATGCGGAAGTAACGACATGTCCGGCACGTAGGTCCATGTCCTGTTATTTTTGGCGCAATAGGATACGGCTATTCCGGCGGATGAATCAGAAACGTTTTGGTCGGCGAACGGTTGAAGCGGATCTGTTGGATCTGAAAGGAATCGGTTCAATTCGGTTTTGTCGTTGATCCCGTCGTAATCGGTGTCAGCACAACCATTGCCCTCAAGATTTCCAAATTTGTGCATTTCCCACTGATCCGGCAATCCGTCCGCATCTGTGTCGGGGCTGAAGAAATACTGTGCTGCTATTACCGCAGCGGTGCTCTGTAGAGGATGCTTCCATTTAAGTTGTATTCCTCCGTTCCCGGCGGCTTCGAAATATTCTATTCGGATATTATGCATTCCCGCTGTCATAGTCTGAGCGGCGGAGGCTGTCGGAGTAGTGCTGTAAGCTCTCAGTCCGGGAACATTTATTATAGGCGTAGGATTATCGTCAATGTAAAGTCTAGCTCCTTCTCCGCTGGATATGTAGAATGTGTAGCTCCCGTCAACAGGACAATATATCTGACCGCTTGCAACGACCCCTACATTGTCTTCTCTTCCCGATGTCATTATGTGTCCCATGTTATCGGGATAATCAACATTGGGGATCATGCTGACCTTGAAAGGCGAGAGTGAGGAGAAATCCGGGATCGAAGTCCATGAGCCCTCATAATATTTGACCATAAGTCCTGGCTGAGTAAATACCGCAACGGCCACTGGGCTCGGGGAATACCCCGCCTTGAATGCTCTTGCCTTTACCAAGCATGATGAATTAAGTGTAACGGCGCCTTCGTATAATGTTGAAGATTCCAGCGGTTCACTTCCGTCCAAAGTATATCTTATCTGGGAGTCAGGAACGGAAAATGAAATTGAAAATGTCTGTTCGAGCTGGAAGAAAGATCCCTCCGGAGAAATCGCCGGAGTTTCAACCAAATATTTTGAGATGTTAAATTCGCTGAATGTCGCTGTTGAAAGATCCGATTCAGCTCCGGTGTTGAGCATGCTTGTTACCGCCAAACCCACTTTGACCGAATTTCCAGCCGCAACAGTTCGATTTACGTACATCGCCGTCCAATTGGATCCATCGGCGGATCTGTATGAGCTGTATGAATTCCCGGTTTTCACAAGTTTTAGCCAGTAAGGGTATGCCGCGTAAGACGCATAAGCGGAACTCCTTGTGCTGGAGCCTCCTGTTGTAGCCCTTTCCTGATAGTAGCAATTCTCATTTCCGCCAGTCCCCGGAGCGATGAAAGCAAATACGTTCCTAGAGTTGGAATCCAATGATTCGCGTATCATTATTCCGGCTTTAGCAAGTGAGGCGGTGTTTTCTTGGGAAAGAACTTTTACAACGATTTCACAGTCACCGTATAAATCCTGGTAGAGGTAATTGAATTTATCTGAAGTCCCGTATATATCCGATCCGGCTCCATTTACGGTAAATGTCCCCTCCAAATAGCTTGCAGAACCTGCTCTTGAGGGAGAACCGACATCGCAATCTGTCCAGCATGCCGGCATTACCGTAGGATTGCTGGCCGGGTTTTTGGGATCCGTATTCCAAGTGTTTATCTCGGAGAAATCGCTGTAACCGTCTCCATCGCTGTCAACTAGGTTAGGATCAGTATGATAAACATTTATTTCATCTCCGTCAGACAATCCATCCCCATCGCTGTCATAAACTAGAGGATCGGTTCCATATACAAATTTTTCACTTCCGTTTGAAAGTCCATCATTGTCTGAATCCATGTCCTCACGAGAAACCATGTATATTCTCGAGTATATTCCCGAAATCTGGGGTCTCGACGGGAACGGGAATTCAGCGCTAACGCGTCCAGAATCCGTCCATAAGATTTCAGTCTCCGAATCGGTCTCAATACCCATTGCGGCAATATTCCATCCGGATTCGGTCTGTAAAATCTCGTCAGCATCCAGATCCTTGTAAAATATTTCAAGAGTCTCGCCAGAAATACCACTGCAGTCTATGGAAAGGACCGCCTCAGTTCCACCGGACGCAAAGGCAATATCCGTAACCGCAGGACAACTCGCACCAAGATCAAAGAGATTTTGATATGGGCGATTTTCTGTCCAAGAAAAACTCCCGCTTCCTAGTCTCTCATACCAGAACGCCGCTCCTATTCCCATCTTCAGGACGCTTGGAATATTTCCGGAATCAAGCCATTTTCCATGATTCGGATCAACAGGATTGTCGAGGAGCCAGTGTAGCGTAACCGGAGACGCGGTTGAAATCTTGTCCGGACTGTCGTTCTGATCAACACCGCCCTTTGCCCCGTTGAGCATCAAATTGGAGTCATTAAGATTTATGCTGGAAGAAAACGGATAGGCGAAAAGGTTAAGGCTTGGCGACAGTGTCAACGATCTTGAACTGTCCATCGGAAGCTTTCCGGAAAGATAGACATTTTGAGCCGCAGTTTGATTGTTCTTTATGAAAAAGCCCATACCTGCTTGAATGGAAATATCCGAGGGCGTCCAAGTTTCATCGTTTTTAAACCACTTGCCGTCCTTGTTCTGGTCGCCTGTATTGCCAGCCAAAAAAGCTTTCTTGTAATTTTGCATGGCTCCGTCCCATATCTTCAGCTGATCGGCCTGAGTCGGAGAAGACGCTCCAATCATCTGATCCTTCAGAAAAAAATTAATAGAAGGATCGAAAGCGTCAAAAGGACTCGAACAAAGCTTCTCACTGTCAGCTTCAACATGTATTCGTAACACCCCCACAGGCCTACCGAAATCAGCCGATTGAGACAGAAGCTTGCTTGCCGCAAAAAAGAAAAGGGAAAAACATAGCAGAAAACGAATTCTTGAAGACATTGTTACCTCGAAGATTTTTTCATTTTTAAAAAATTTAGTTAATCTATAATAATGAATAGTATTTTCAAATAAAAAAATAATAAAAATCACAATTAAATATTTCTCAGAAGATAAAACAACTCATCCAAATTTTAAAAACTTCAAACACAGAAACTTAAAGTAATATGGAAAACAACGATAGATTCTTATTCGCAAAAAAAATATCCACGCAAAGTAAGTTCATAATTCATAATATTGGAAATAGATTTTTTCCGTAAAAAGGAAATATTTATTTAAAAGAAAAACATGCAATAAATGCCCAGATAGTGAAACGATTTTTAGATTACTCCGATTCCACGCCGGATGTGTCGTTCACGAGGGACCGTTTCGGGCG
>CAZXAC010000204.1:0-4826 GCA_964638335.1 uncultured Lentisphaera sp.
CTTCAACGCTTACGGAGGCTGCAGTAGCTAGATCTGCGGGGTGACTACTGAGATACCCCTGATTGTCTATGCTTCCCACGATAAGTTCCGCCAACCTCATTTTATCTGGCTCAATTGAGGAGAGATGTAGTTGTTCGAGAAGTTGTTCCTGCAACGATGGTTCTTTTGTAATAGAATCAAAAAAATGACGACGCCTGTTATCGTAGTCAGGATTGGCGGTTTTAGGTTCGGAGCCATCAGTTTCGTTGAAAAATTCGGCATGTTCCAAGATTTCGTCGTTGTCCGTTCTGTAATCATCACTCGAACGCAGTAGCTCAGAAGACGAATAAGAGGGGCGTTCAAATATCTTTTCTTCTGGTGAAATGGTCTCGTCCTCTTCCTCTGGAGCAAGCGGAGCCTTTTCTTCAGGAGCCTCCTCCCCTTCCCCAGCCGCAGGCTCAGGAGAATCTTCTACAGGAGGCTCAATTTCGAGCACCGGATTCTCCTCCAGCTCCTTGCTTATCTTGGCCTGCAGTTCTACGGACTGCGCCATAAGGAATTCAAGAGATTGTATCTGTTGGGGAGCAATTACCTGCTCCTGTCTCTGTTCCTGATTCTGATGTAATGATTGATCTGACATACTTTAATTAAAAATCGTTAATAAGCTGAATATATTCACCAAATCAAGGTTTTTCATGAATGCCTTTGAATATAACACGTTTTTTTCTTTAATCACTGCTTGAAAATAATGAATAATGAAATAATTGGTCTTTCTTCCAATTTCTTTCAACAATATTTTTTTGGATAAGAGGTTTTGATATGAGTTTAGGAATAAGTTTTCTTGGCAGCGGAAGCTCGGGAAATTCTCTAGTAATACATTCAGATCAAATTGGAATAATGTTTGATGCAGGTTTTTCACGAGCCGAAATAATGTCTCGGCTCAACAGCCTCAACATCAAGCCTGAGATTATCAAGGCTCTGGTGTTAAGCCATGAGCACCTTGATCATTCAAAAGGGGCAAGGGTTTTCGCCGATAAAATGGGCATACCCACTTATGCGACAACGACAACCGCAAAAATACTGCTCGAAAAATCACAGATATCCGCAAACACAGTCATGTTCGAACCGGGGGCTGAATTTGAGCTTTTCGGGTTTAGGATAAGGTCATTCTCGGTACCACACGACGCACAGGAAACTGTCGGATTTAGTATCACGAAAGATAATATCCGTATAGGGGTGGCAACGGATCTGGGACACATGACGGCACTATGCGAACAACGTCTAAAAGGCTGTTCAGTTTTGATTCTCGAAAGCAATCACGACATAAAAATGCAGATGAACTCCAAAAGGGATCCGAACCTCATAAAAAGAGTTTTGGGAAATAATGGGCATCTCAGCAACGACTGCGCCGCGGAGGCGCTCGAAAGAATAATCACTAAGGAAACCAGCAAGATTTTTCTGGTGCATATAAGCAGGGAATGCAATGAATATGACATTGTTGAAAAAACGGCTCGCGAAAAACTGGCGCAGATGGGCAGGCAAGATATATTACTCGAAATCGCAACACAAGAACCATTAAAAACAGTCTTCATAAACTAGGAAAAGTACTAAATATATGAACCAAGAAAAAAGAGAGCCAAAAGCGACAGATCTTCAAAAAGAAGAGATCCCGGTAAAAGTCTCCGCCCCATCCCCACTACCGAACGACTACGAAGATCTGCAGAGAAAGATAAAAACTAATAGGGTCCCAAGACCAGCGCCTCAAAAGCCGGATTCAACATCAGCTAAGTCCGAAGAGCCTATCAGTTCAGAAACAATTTCCATGAAGAGAAGCTCGATCAAAGAGGACACTGGACCAAATATAGATTTAGAAAAACGAAAGATTAAAATACTTTGCTATCACTGTGGACAGAAATTGGACCTTTCCGACATGCAGCCATTCAGCGAAGTGGAGTGCCCTTCATGTAACGTTAAGATAATAGTGCCAAAATGGTTTGAAAACTATCTGCTCGAAGAACCCGGCGGCGAAGGCGGAATGGCAATAGTTTACCGGGCTCTCGATCTTACGCTGGACAGAGAGGTCGCCATAAAAATACTCAATTCCTCTTTTGCCGCGGAAGCCGACAGGAGCCAATTGTTTCTACACGAAGCGAGAACTGCGGCAACAATCAATCACTATGCGGTAATTCCCGTATACACCTGTGGAATAAGTGAAGGGAAACCCTATATAGTCATGCAATATATGGACGGAGGATCTCTAGATTCAAAACTATCAGCCAGCGGAGGGAATCTTCCTATAAGCCAGATTTTGAAGTGGATCAAGGACGTCGCCGATGGACTCGACAATGCGAGACGTCATGGGATAATACATCATGACGTAAAACCGGCCAACATACTACTGGACAATGATGGAAATGCAAAAATAGGAGACTTCGGCATAGCTCAGGTCATTCATGACTGGCGCTCAGAAAACATATCAAAGATAACAAAGGGTTGGGCGAGCCCAAACTACGTAAGTCCTGAAAAAGTGATGACCGGACAGGAGGACCATTATGGGGATATATATAGTTTGGGAGTATCTCTCTTCCAACTCCTGACAGGAAAACTGCCATTCGACGATCCCGATGTAGGGGTGCTTATCAGGATGAGACTTGAAAGAGATCCACTTAATCCAAAAGACATAAGGCCTGAAATACCGCTTAAGATTGCGAATCTCGCAACGACAATGATGAACCGTAGTCCCGATAAAAGGCCTTCTTACAGGGAAATTATAAATGAGATAGACGCTCATATAAAATTAAGCGAAAGTTCAAGAAAATCTACTGCAAGAGAAGACTCGAAAAAAAAGGTTTCCAAAACACAGACCAAGATAAAAGCTGTCGCGAGGGAGCCTAACGCACACCAAGCAGCACAAAAAGGATTCTCCGTAAAAACATTGATACATTGCGGAATCTCGCTTCTGATATTTACAAGCTTGTTCTTTCTATGGAAATTAGGATTTTTTGACAGCATGAAGGGATCTAAAAAGTCCGTCGAAAAAATCGTGCCGACGGATCTTCTTCCAGAAATAACGGAGGCGCTCAGAGTTGGAAATCCGGCAAAAGCCGCCGAACTCGCCAATGCTGTCCTACAAAAATCCGAGTCAGATCCAACAACGCTAAAACAGGCTGCCATACAATATGCAATCGCACTATATCTGCAAAATATTTCAGATGCCAAGGACAAGTGCGTTGCCATAACAGAAAAAATGTCGGCGCTCGGAATCGATAAAGATGATCCAGCCATGCTAATAATGAGATTCATGTCCAACGGGGAAACGGAATCTCAAAAAATGCAGGAGGGATTCACCGATGATGACTTTTACAGGACAGTTGCGAGTTATTGCCTTTATATAAAATCCATATATGCGAAACAAAGCGGCTTGGGAATTGTATCCCTGTCGAGACGCTGTCTTTCCGATGGGGAGAAAGTGCCAAAGAGTTTCTGGGGCAACGCCCTCTCCGACAGGGTCACATCATGGAAGGAATGGATGGATTTTGGAAAAGGGGACTCGAACAAGCTGGAGCCCCTGATCGCCGCGAACAAATATGAGATAGTTTCAAAAACAACCGTTTCAGCAGAAACAGCTGTTCAGCCAAAGGAAATCCAAAAGGAAACCGTCGAAGAGGAACGTCCTACCCGATTAGTAATGAAACCACGTCCAGTAGAAAAATCTGATCTGGATATAACAGCTAACGACGAGAAAACCATATCAAACTTGAACATCTCCTCACTGAATGCGCGGTGGCTTGAACAAGACAGAAAAACTTTCGCCGGACCAAGACCTCGTCCAGCGGACTATAATTTCTTCAACTCTCAAATTGAACGCTACATATCGGGAGTTGAAGCTTCAAGAAGAGAAGCAGAGTCGGTTAGGATCAGACAGGTACAAGGAATTAAAAACTACCTATGCCAGCTTCTCGACAAAATGCACTACGACAAAGGAGTCAAAACCAGCGACGGCAAGATTATAAGCGGCAACGTAATGGCCAACCCTAAAATAATATCTGTAAAAACTACCAGAGGCTTTGAGAGAATAGATTGGGATAAACTGCCTCCGTTGGAAATGGCGAAAATCCTGTCACATTTTGCTGAAATGAGACTGAAGATATCAGGAGCTTCCGGCACATCGGCGGAAACCAGAAAAAAAGAAGCTTCTCAAGATTACCTCAGGATAGCTCTCCTGTGTGAATGGTATGGGGAATATGACAAGGCCGTAGAGTATTCACTAAAAAGTATCGCAATAAATCCTGAAATGGAAAAAAGCGTAAAAAAAGTCATCATGAGATGAAAACACTAAACACATACGTAAGCAGGGAATTCCTTTGCACGACAGCAGTTTCAGTGGTGGTCCTCACTTTTGGGCTCACAGGAATAAGGCTTATTAAAATCATCGAAGCTCTTACTAAGGGAGTTCCTTTCTCAGACGCCATAAATATAGTCCTTTACGCAATGCCATTCCTGCTTTCCCTGGCAATACCGTCGAGCATACTTGTAGCCACAATGCTGACCTTTGGAAAAATGTCGGCCAACAACGAAATCACCGCGATGCGCGCCTGCGGCATATCAATACTTCAGATAATATCACCAATAATACTGCTTTCGATGCTGGCGTCATTTCTATGTTTGTACCTTCAACTGAATGCCGGTCCTCAGTACATGGGACTGGCAAAAAATATGCTTAAGGAGGTAGGCATACAAAATCCGCTGGCGCTGCTGGAGCCAGGACTGCCGATAGAATATGAAAACATAAACATATTCATTGACAACAAGGATGAGGAAAATCGCCTAAAAGGCATACAGGTTTA
>CAZXAC010000205.1:0-4753 GCA_964638335.1 uncultured Lentisphaera sp.
GATGAAGCGATGCTCCAACAATATTCCCTTTGGTAGATGAAGCTTTCTTTAATTCACGCTCTATCTCCTCTTTCTTCTTGGGATCTGACAGAGCAGAATGAGCGGTAGATAGTACATCTTGGCTCTTTTCCAGCAGCTCTTTGGAGAAAACTACAATTTCAACAGAATCAGCAAGTTTAATTACCGACCCGACCGCAACATCACAAGGCTCTTGCTCTAACCTGACACCGTCCACAAACGTTCCATTCGAACTCCCAGAATCCGATACGCTTATGGAATTTTCAGAAACCACAAGCTGGGCATGGCGTGAGGATATCTCCGGACGCGTAAACTGAATGTGCGAAGCTGGACTACTTCCTACCCGATATATTCCAGGCACAAGCTTCGCCTCAAAATCTTTTTTCCCTGCTTGCTTTATTAAAACTTTATACATCTATAATCCCCCGCAAAAACAAGAAAACTACCTTACGTTGTAGTTCTTCATGAACTTCTCGCGCTCGATAGTGTATTTTTCAATGTTTTGTTCAAGATATTTGAAGTTCACGCTTTGGAGATTGTGTTCAACCGCGGCATCCTCGTAGTTTCTAAGACTCAAAGAAAGTTTTCCTTTTTGGCTCGCAAATATTATCATCTCAACCTCTCTCGGCGTAAGAGAAAGGGTAACCGTGTTGTAACCTTTGGACGAAGATGCGCCTGACTTCTGCGAAGCAATCGAGGATAGCTGAGTTCCAGTAGCCAAAACAACAACATTCTGCAAAACAGTAAGAGTAATGGTGTCAAGAGACTTATCACCCTTCGTGTCTGGAAAATGAAATGTCCCAACCAAATCAACGTGCTGCCCCGGCCTAACCAAACCAGTAACCGAAGATGTCGTATCCACGGCTATCGATATAGCCCTATAACCTCTGGGAATTATACCAGAAAGTCCTTCCTTTTTGGAGGAAAGATCCTCCTCCATCTGAAACCATTTAAGATATTCTCCTTTAAGAACAGAAGCACTCAGTTTCCTGCCTATAACAATATTCCTATCCCTCCATTCCACCTCCACCTGTCCAACACTTGGAAATAGTTTCGTTGTAAAAGATTCTATGTCAGAAGCCTCTATCTTCTCTCCCTGCGCCAAAGAACGTTTAACCTTGATTAAAATCACATCCTTTGCCGCCCCCAGAGCTTTTTCCCTGGCAAGCTTAATTTGATAATGAGTAAGAAGAAAAGCCGCAAATCCAAAAAATATGGCGAGAACTATCATCAACTTCTGTTTCATTAGACTGGACTCCCTCTTTGTGTTTTTATAATAAAGCTGTAACAAAAGACAACAGACTCGACTAGGAATATAAACACAAAAACCAAGCTTTCAAACCGACAAGAACACATTGATCCCCATATAATCAGCGTCGCATAATATATATTATGTTAAGTTTGCTGCGCTTGAATATCAAAGGATTTTGATTTGTATAAACTTTATATATAAGCATTTATGAATTTTGATGCCTGTGCCTGTTAATAAGTTGTCAATGCCATCAAAGACTTTCTCTTAATCGCCCCAGAAGCTTGATTAAAAGTAAAACTTTAGTGTTTTTCTTAAAAAAAGCCTGGATATATAGTTGTTTTTTCTATAAAAAGGATTAAATTCGCCCCTTCTCAATAAAATTAAACCCAAAGATCTCTTCCGATCCCATCAAAATAAAAAATATGGGGTCTGGCAAAGCGGTCGCAAAAAAAGAAAGGAGCAGATTTATGGCTACCGTCACAGTACAGGCGCTTCTCGAAGCAGGTGTTCATTTTGGACATCAAACCAGAAAGTGGAACCCCAAGATGAAGAAATTCGTATACGGGGAGAAAAATGGCATCTATATAATAGATCTGGCCCAGACAATGAGACAGATATATGAGGCCTGTAATTTCCTTCAACATATCGTTGCCGACGGAGGAAACATACTATTTGTCGGGACCAAACGTCAAGCTCAGGAAGTCGTTAAAGAAGCCGCGGAGAAAACAGGGATGTTCTACGTCACCGAAAGATGGCTAGGTGGAACACTTACAAATAATACAACAATCCAAAAGAGCATAAAGAAGATGAGAGAGATGGATGAGATTGTGGCTTCTCCAGAAAAATCTGCATCCATGAAGAAAAAAGAAATTGTAAACATGGCAAGAAACAGCCAGAAACTTCACAAAAACCTTGACGGTATCGCAAATATGAAGAAGCTTCCGTCAGCTCTCTTCGTTGTGGACGTCTGCTCCGAGGATATTGCCGTAAAGGAAGCCGCAAAACTCAAAATTCCGGTTGTCGCGATCGTTGATACAAACGGTAGCACGGACAACATAGCATATCCGATCGTTGCTAACGATGACGCCCTAAGATCAATAAAGATAATAATAGACGTTGTTGCTGAAGCAATAAAAGATTCAGCCGAAATATACAAGAGAAAAGTTGAAGAGGAAAAACTGAATCGCCCAGAAAAAAAACATGACGACGAAGGCGAGGGCGATGATAAAAAGTCTGACAAGAGACCTCCAAGAAAACGCACACGCAAGACCGACGAAGACAAGAGAGAGCGTCGTCCTAGGACAACATCTCCAGCAGCTCCAAAGGCGAAGTCAAAACCGGCGACAGCGGCAAAAACTGCCAGCTCCCCTGCCCCAAAAGAAGCCAAAAAAGCTGAATAGAAAAACTGAATAAGAAAAGCAAAGTAAAGTAAAGGAGTTTTAGAAAATGCCAGAAATAACTGCAGCACTAGTGAAGGAACTCAGAGATAAAACGGATGCTGGAATGATGGATTGCAAAAAAGCATTGTCGGAAACCGGCGGAGATATTGAAAAAGCGGTTGAGTATTTGCGCAAGACCGGAGTAACAAAGGCGGAAAAGAAGTCCGGAAGAAGCGTAAAAGAAGGATTGATAGCTTCGTTTATAGACGGTAACACCGGTACTCTCGTCGAAGTCCTCTGCGAAACTGATTTTGTCGCAAAAAATGAGAAGTTCAGGGATTTCATAAAGTCGCTGGCAAAAGATGCGGCATCTGTCACAACAGATGGAGATGTTGGCGCGCAATTAAAATCAATCGGGAATGATAGACTCACCCAAATGATCGCGGTAATAGGTGAAAATATGCAGATCGGAAGAGCGCTCAAATGGAAAAGCCAAAACGGAGTCTGCGCAGCTTACCTTCATATGGGAGGAAAAATAGCCGTAATGATCGAAGCGGAAGGTGGGAAGGATACTACAGCTTTAAATGACGTCTGCATGCACATCGCCGCATTCAGCCCAAAATATGTCGCGCCAGAAAACATTCCAGCTGATATCGTCGCGAAGGAGAAAGAAATTGCCGCATCTCAGATCGGCAACAAGCCTCCTCAGATTTTGGAAAAGATCTTGGATGGCAAGCTGAATAAATGGTTTTCAGAGGTTTGCCTCATGAAACAACCTTGGATCAGAGACGATAAAGTCTCTACGGAAAAGGCGAATCCGGGACTCAAGGTCAAGCGTTTCGTAAGATGGCAGGTCGGAGAATCTTGCTGATTAACGACAAAAAATCCTGAAAATTCAGAAAATCGCACTCCAAACATAGGGGCTTCCAAATGCCTTTCGAAAAAGGAACTTTGAATCTTTGCGTACTTAAGATTTCCGGAAAACTCCCAGATAATCATCTCGAGCTTTTTCAGGGAAAAGTTGCTGGTAAACTAGATGATGTCTCAGATAAACCCCAAGTGGGATGGATCGGGGGAAGACATCTCTTGGAAAGAAAAATAGATGAAAGTAGTTCGCAGATTGCTGGCTTCACGCATCTAAATTTGCGAATTTCGCAAAGGAAAATCCCCCCAGCACTCCTAAGAGCTGAATGCCGAAAGGAAGAACTGGATTACATGGTGGCAAAAAACGTTAACTTCGTTCCAGCTAAAGTGAAATCGACGATAAAAAAGGAAATAGAGGAACGTCGACTCATGTCCATGCCGCCAACCATTTCCGGCACGCCCTTTGTAATATCTCCAAAGGACGGAATTATATACCTCTCAACATCTTCAACAGCAAGGATTGCGATATTTCAGGAGATACTTGAACAGACCTTGAAAATTTCCAGCGTCCAGCTTGACTTCGCAAATTCTTCAAAAATACTTGTTAATGAGAATATCGAAAAGTATAAAGCCGTTCAATTCTGCAATAGTCCGACAAAAACGTCAGCTGAACTTTCCGCAAGAGATTTTCTCACTTGGCTTTGGTATCACTCTGAAATTAACCAAGGTGAAGTAAAAATGAGAAATCATTCATACAATTGCCTAATTGAAGGGCCTCTTACATTTTCATCTTCCGAAGAGTGCGAGGGCGGAGTGGAAACATCTATAAGAAAGGGAATGCCATCCCGCAGTGCGGAGGCGAAATCCGCTCTCTTCGTCGGCAAAAAACTCAAGAAAGCTTCGATATCAATCGCCCGCGATAAGGACGTATGGAAGGCTGCTTTCAATGCCGACAACTTCATATTTACGTCGCTAAGCCTCCCTGAAGGAGAAAAGCTGGATCCGGCAAGTGCTTTTGAGGAGAGGATAAGACTCTTGGCTGAATTTCACTCTGTCATTGTTGAGTATTTAAAAAATTTCTTTGCCTTGATGAACTCTCCTAATTGGAAGAATACTCAGAAGCAAATCTTGAAATGGGCCGAAGAGAGAGAAGCATACTGATCAATTCCCCTCCCCTGCCCTTTTACCTACATTTTGCGGTTCAATCAGTCGAAAAGGATTTAAGTTGTTGAAGTTCAAT
>CAZXAC010000206.1:0-4720 GCA_964638335.1 uncultured Lentisphaera sp.
CTCTGGTGGCATTCCTGTCGCGGCTGACCATCGCAAGACCAAATGCGATCACTCCGGAGAAAAAAACACCTATTACCGTATCCCCCGATAATGAACTTCTACGCTTGGCGGCGATTATCGCAATCCCAAGGATGATAGCGAATATCGGCATGCTAAATTGCGGGCTGACCGCCAAAATCAGCCCCAGCGCCACGCCAGTAAACGCCGAATGGCTTATGGCGTCCGCAAAGAACGCCATCCTGAAATTCACAACATGGACACCCATGAGAGCCGCCATTGGAGCAAGAAGCAGAATCCCCAGAAGTGCCTGTTGCATGAAACGCATCTGCATGCATTCCAGAGGAATAATCCTTGCAAACAATTCATATATGAAATTTAATTCAGGCATGATCATGGTCTCCTTTACAGCAGGATGCCGAACAACTCCCGCTGCTTCCCTCCGGCATCGCCTTCTTGTCCACCAATCCCATGTGCAGACCGAATATGGCCGTCAAATTCTCAGTAGTGAGCGTCTCCCTTGGAGGACCTTCAGCGGCAACTTTTCGGTTAAGGCATATTACGTGTGTCGCATGGTGGGTCACCGTCGGCAGGTCATGGCTTACCATCAATTGAGTGAAACCACGTTCCACACGCAGTTTCTCAAGAAGTTCACAGAATATGTACTCTCCTTGAAAGTCAACCCCTGCGGCAGGCTCATCCAAAATAAGAAGTTCCGGTTTTTGTGTCAGCGCCAGCGCCAAAAGAACCCTCTGGATCTCTCCTCCTGAAAGCGCTCCAAGCCTGCGGTCCCTCAAATGATCCGCATTGACGGCAGAGAGAAACTTTACAGCCCGGTCGCTGTGTTTCTTGCGGACACCAAAACACAATGGCGTCCTCTGCTGGCCAGAAACCATGAATTCCAAAACAGTAAGCGGCATGCCGGCATCAAATTGAAGACGCTGCGGTACATAGCCTACGCGCGGGCGCGGCCCTTTCCTGATATTTGCCAGCCGTATTTCCCCGCTGTAAGGAATCTGCCCCAAAAGTGATAGCAGTAGAGTTGTCTTTCCAGCTCCGTTAGGTCCCACAATCGCGGTGCAGCTGCCCTCTGGAACGTTTGCGGACACATTGTCTAGAATTATGTTCCCTCCGATGGAGACCGTTACGTTCCTGAATCCTACATATGTTCCTTTTGTCTGGCATTCATTCATGTTTATTTCGACCCGAGCGTTGCTTCAATCGTTTCAATGTTCTTCAACATTACTTTTTCGTAATAGTCCAGAGATGCTTTTTCCGGACCCGTAGCGCAAGGATCCAATACCGCGGTCGGGACGCTGCATTCTTTCGAAAGCGTTTCTCCAAGCTTCCCCGGATATTGCGGCTCGCTGAAAATCGCTCCAACTTTTTTTTCCTTTATAGCCCTAATCATTTGTATCATTTCGGAGGCTGATGGTTCGCCTCCATGCGATTGCATCGTTGCGGCTATCTCAAGTCCAATATCCCGTGCAAGATAATCGAAAACCCCGTGCGGCTGGACAATCCTATTGTTTTTAAGTCTTTTGCCAAGGGCGGACATTTTATCGGCGAGCAGATTCATTGTCTTGGAATATTCGCCCGCATTTTTCGTGTATAGCGTCACGGAATCAGGATCAAGCTTGGAAAGTCCTTCGGCGATATTCGAGGCAAGCCTCGCGCTCATCCTGGGACTGGCAAAAAGATGCGGATTTGGCACGCCGTGACCATGATCATGTTGGCATTTGTCCCCGGAATGGCATTGCTCCTTATACTGGATGATGTCTTCTATACCCGCGGAACTGTCTATTATGATTAATTTCGGATTGGCATTCTTTATCGGAGCTCCCAAGAATTCTTCCAACCCCAATCCATTTATAAGCAGAACATCGGCCCTTGCCAATTTCTGCATGTCCTGAGGCGATAAGGCGTAATCGTGCGGACATCCCAGCTGACTCGGAAGCATCAGCTCAACCTCAAGAGCAGTGTTCCCCTGAGTTACGTTCCTTGTGATCTGAAATATTGGAAATGTAGTGCATAAGACAGTTCTTACTTTTGCACTCGGCTCATTCGGTGTTGCGAAAATCGCAAAAGACAAAATACCTAAAAATGCAGACAAGATGATTTTAAGTAGTTTTTTCATCATAATGGTTCAGCATGGCGACATGCTATTTGTGAAAGCGTCTGATTATGTTTCTAAATATCTAAAGCTAATTCCTTTCGATGTGGAAATCAAATTGTAAATTTGTTTTTATCCGAAATCAAAGCATAATAAGCGCAATGAAGATAATCAAAATCGCCTCAGTGCTGGCATTCTTATGCGTCCTAAATGGATGCTCCGTCATTTTTACATCAATGCCCGAACCGGTTAGTCTCGAAGAAAGGCTGAAGGAATTCCCAAACTCCCTCCCTGTAGAAGATGAACTGAATATTTACTGGAATGAACATATGGTGCCTTTCATCGAAGCTAAAACTGATTCCGATTTGGCGTTTTCCCTCGGATACATCCATTCCTATTTGAGAATTTCTCAGATGGAGATGCTGAGGCGCCTTTCGCAGGGAAGGCTCTCGGAAATGGTCGGACCAGTGGCGATAGACGTAGATCATCTTATACGAATAATGAATCCGGGAAAGGCGTCAAAGGAAATATTCCTCGGCATGCCGCAGGAAACAAAAATCTGGCTTTCGGAATTCGTCCGTGGAATAAATCACCACCTGATGAACATGAAAGATGAACCGCACGAGTTCAAGGTCTTGAAAATCCCCAGAGAAGCATGGACTCCAGAAGATGTGATAACGATAGAAAGATTCGGCGGGATAGATCTCAATTGGATGTTATGGTTCAGCCTGCTAAAACATATGGGAAAATCTTATTACGCGGATCTCTTCCGCGAGTTGATGGCGATAAGCAAAAATTCCACACCGTCCTTCACCGGATCAAAGTACGACGCGGCAAGAGACTTCTCCAATATAATCACCGCTTTCTCCAGATCCGGAAGCAACTCTTTCGCCATAGCGTCATCCAAGAGCGAGTCCGGAGCCGCGATTCTCGCAAATGATCCTCATATGGGAGTCGGAATTCCGAATATCTGGATTCTGGCCGGAATTAAATCGCCTTCCTACGACGCCGTTGGGCTCTTCTTTACAGGCTTGCCATTTATCGCGATCGGAAGAAATCGCGACATAGCATGGGGCGGCACAAACATGCGTTCAGCCTCAAGCGAAATGTACCAACCTTCAGAAAAACAAATACAAAACGCCGTGGAAAAAAAAGTCATTCTGCCAGTGCGCTGGTGGCGCGACAAGACTCTGAGCATAAGAGAATCCGAACTCGGCCCGATGATTTCCGATTCGAAATTCCTCCAGGAATACGGCACACCGCTAGCCGTAAAGTGGCTGGGGCATCAGGAAAGCGACGAATTCTCCTCTATGTTAAATGTAATGAAATCAAAAAATTGGGAAGAATTCCGTCAGGCATTCAAGACTTATGCCATCCCTGGAATGAACATTCTCTTCGCTAATTCCAAAGGAGAAATCGGACAATTAATGGCGGTAAAAATACCCATAATAAAGTCTCCACAGGGCGACTTCGTAAAGGCAGGTGAAAATCAGAAATATCAATGGAATGAATTCGCCTCATCCCTACAACTGCCCAGCGTACTCAATCCTGCGTCCGGCTTCCTCGTGTCATGCAACAACATGCCGACTAAAACAGAATTCGATGTTGGCTATTCATATCCGCCTAACAATAGAATTCAAAGAATAAGCGAAATTATATCCGGGAAAGGAAAGGCTTCATTATCTGACTTGAAAGAAATCCAAGCGGATACAAAATCTATATTTGATTTAAGCCTGCGCGATGAGATATCCGCAAACGCGGAAAAACTTCAGATCCTCCCAACGGACGAAAGGCAATCCAAGATTTGGACTGATTTTGCGTCTTGGGACGGCGCATATCGCAGCGACTCAAGGGGCGCTCTAGTGTTTCAAGTTATGATTTATTTCATCGCAGAACGCTTGTATGACATCAAAGGATATGATGAAGATCTTAAAGATTTCCTAATGAAAAGCTCATACGCTAAAGAACTGCTTAAAAATCGTCTTATAAATATTAATGATCCAAATATCTTCAAGGATGTTTTCAGATATGCGCTCAGCGAGACAGATAAAATCGTGTCCGAATATTCCTCGTGGGGAGATATACACAGAATGCGAATTTCGCACTTCCTGGCCAACGCTCCTCTGATAGGAAAAAAGTATGTCTTTGATGAATTTCCCGCCGAAGGCTCAATGGATACAGTCCACAAGACAAACCACGATCTCTCAATCGAAAAACATTTTACACGCTACGGATCCAATGCCAGGCATATCAGCGACATGTCCGATATGGATAGATCATATTTCGTGATTCTTGGAGGGCAGGACGGCAGGCTTAACGCCGAATGCAGTCTCGATCAAGTCGAACTTTGGAGAAAGATGGAATACGTCAACATGCCTATGAGAATTGAAACAGTAAAGAAAAATTTTAAACATGTGATAAGGATACTCCCAACACGAACAACAGAAGATGAAGGCCCTTGACTCACACTGCGAGCTAAGGCATATATCATTCATAATAATTGGAAACGATCAAATACTCAAATGAATCGAATCTTGCCGCTGAGTCCTCCGTCCACATTATAGGAATAGGTGGTGCTCACACCCCGGCCTCACATGGCATTCCATCAAA
>CAZXAC010000207.1:0-4716 GCA_964638335.1 uncultured Lentisphaera sp.
TATCAAAAATCTCGGGTCTTCCGCCGTTGTCGGTTCCGGGCTTGCGATAATTATATTGCTTTTATTCTTGCGTGAAGTAAGAAGCACGGCAATAATAGCGATAGCTATACCAATTTCGATAATAGCTACTTTCACCCTGATGTATTTCTGTAATTTCACCTTGAACATTGTCACTCTCGGTGGATTGGCGATGGGAGTTGGTATGCTAGTGGATAATTCGATAGTTGTTCTGGAAAATATCCATAGGCTGAGGGAGGGAGGTGAAAATCCTTTTGATGCCGCGGTGAACGGAACGGAGGAAGTGTCTTCTGCGATTTTCGCGAGCACTTTGACGACTCTGGCAGTATTTCTTCCATCAATATTCATAAGGGGTGTTCCGGGAATAATGTTCCGTCAGTTGTCCGCAGTTATAAGTTTTGCGTTGGTATGCTCTCTTGTGAGTTCTCTTACTGTCGTTCCGCTTCTCTCCTACTATTTCATGCCGATTGTGGACTTGGAAGCATCTCAGAATGAGACGATATTCCATAGGGTGTTTAGGACGAGTGAATTTTTCTTCAGAAGGGTGGAATCCGAGTACAAGCAGATTTTGCATTTTGCGTTATCTCATCGAAGGAGAATATGTTTGATTTCTCTTTCTTGTCTGATATTATCGCTGTTTTTTATATCTTTCATTGGTTCGGAGTTTATGCCTTCAACCGATGAAAGCGAGGTGCGAGTTGATATGGAGATGCAATTGGGTACGCGGCTTGATGTGATGCGTAAAACTTTTATGAATGTGGAGAAGATTATAAAGGAGTCTGTTCCGGAGGCTGAATGTATCGCGGGAAGCGTAGGAGGAGGAGGCTTCCGTTCGGATGGCGGCCACACGGCTGAATTTAGAATACCGCTTGTCACTAGGACTGAGAGAAACCGTTCTAGCGATGAAGTTGCAATGGCATTACGTAAAAAACTCAAGGAGATTCCTGGAGTTAAGATAAGGACGCGTGCAGGGCAGGGTTTTTTTATGATGAGAATGACAAGTTCAAGTTCAGGCAAGCTTGTAGTGGAAATAATGGGGCATGAGTTCGCTATTGGAGATGAACTTGCCGCATTGGTGGCTGAAAAAATGCGAGAAGTTCCTGGCGTGGCTGAAATTAAGATAAGCCGGGAAATGGGAGTGCCGGAAGAAATAATAGACATAGATCGCCGTAAGGCTCATGATATGAAAGTGAGCGTATCGAAGATAGCAAACGCATTGCAGACCGCGATAAGTGGAACGCAGGCAGGTTATTATCGCGAAGGCGGTAACGAGTACAAGATACTGGTCAAAATAAAAGATGCCGACGTAATGAGAATTGTAGATCTTTTAGATTTGCAGATAGCAAATGATGAAGGAGAGCCAATTGTACTTCGTAATATCGTGGAAAGTTCTCCTAGATATGGTCCGGTGAAGATAGAAAGGAAGAATCAGGAGAGGATAGTTACAGTTTCCGCCGAGATTGCCGGTCGAGACCTAGGTTCGATTATCTCGGACATGAGGAAAAAGATATCAGGTATCCCGTTAAGGCAGGGTTTTAGTATAGTTTTGGGCGGAGACTATGAGGAGCAACAGAAGTCATTCGGTGAGCTGTTGCTGGGACTCTTCCTGGCATTGGCTCTGGTATACATGGTTATGGCCTGCCAATATGAATCATTGAAGGATCCTTTTGTTATAATGTTCTCAGTCCCATTCGCTGCTTCAGGAGTCATTATTGCCTTATTTATCACTGACACTACATTCAATGTACAATCGTATATAGGTTGCATTATACTTGGTGGAATTGTCGTGAACAATGCGATTGTCCTCATAGACCATGTAAATCTGTTGAGACGCAGGGATGGAATGTCCACGAGGGATGCGATCGAGGAATCGGGGCGGAGAAGGCTCAGACCGATCCTAATGACCACGCTTACTACCGTGCTAGGACTCCTTCCGCTCGCTATCGGAGTTGGAGATGGTGGCGACGCCCAGTCTCCAATGGCTAGAAGCGTGATCGGCGGACTAATTGTATCCACGATGGTAACGCTAGTCCTGATTCCAGTGGTGTATTCAATATTTGAAAAGGACAAAGCTAAAATTTAGGTGTAAGCGGGTCAGTTCATCTGATTGCAAATGCAACAGCGTTTTAATATAAGATCGTTTGGAAACACTAACTAGAAAAATCTATGCGGAGGCCAGTGATGCACACGAAAGCAACTGATCCGGGAAAAATTCTCAATCATATAAATGCCGGTATTTATGTGGTTGATCCCGATCGCAAGATTCTTTATTGGGGAGGTGCCGCCGAGAAGATAACAGGATGGTCCGCCAACGAAGTTATAGGAACCTCCTGTTCCGACGGAGTCCTTTGTCATATAGACAAGGACGGGCACCAGCTTTGCTCAGAGGCCTATTGTCCACTTAACCGCGCGATCATCACGGATAAAAGCAGCAATCTGCCGATAATAGTATTTGCTAAAAGCAAGTCAGGCGCAAGAATACCGATGAAAGTATCGGTGGCTCCGGTGCACGATGATGCTGGCAAGGTGATAGGTGGCATTGAGACATTTTACGATTTAAGCGGGGAATATGATGATATCCGGCGCGCTTCCCAAATTCAACGTGACATGCTTGAGCAGATTCCGGCTCCAAGTGAAAGTATAAAGTTCAATCCGCACTGTCTTTCAAACGACATAATTGGCGGCGACTTCTACGCAGTTAGCAAAGTGGGAAAGACAATCTACAGGTTTATGGTCGCGGATGCCGCAGGGCATGGGGTGTCGGCTGCGCTGTTCACAATGTATCTCAACCTCTTATGGAAGGAATTCGTTGAAAAAGCGGATTCTGCTGAACATTTGACAGCTCTCATTTCAAAACAGCTATACAAACTTGTTGGAGAAAAAAGTCATTTTGTGGCGGCGGTCTGCGGACAGATAGATTTGGAAAGGAAATTACTAACTACTGTTGGCGCCGGTAGTCCCAAGCCGATTCTTTTTCATCGCGACGGGAATGTTGAAAATATAGATGCCTCCGGAATGCTTTTTGGAATAAGCGATGATGCCGAATACAAAGGCGTAAACACGTCATTTGCCGGTGGCGACAAGCTTCTTGTTTTTACGGATGGCGCGATAGAGATTTTCAACTCGCATGAGAAAATGCTCGACACTCAAGGCTTACGGGCGATACTCGAGAAGCAAGGTTATCCTCGCAAGGATATTGATTTCAAAAAATTGGAGAATGAACTTCTCTCATATTCGGATAGGATACGATTCGATGACGATGTGACTTTTCTTGAGGTAGTGTTTGGCTGAAGAGATTTTGATCATATCCAATCGGGGGATTTGTTAGAATGTGTGAATGCATTATTGAAAAAAAAGCTGTTTCCGAAAACATCGAGGAGATTAGTTCTCTTGCAGATATTGCCTTGGCGGGACTGAATATGTCTGAAAAATTCAGGAATGAACTCATCATGGCACTGGATGAGGCAGTAACCAACGTTGTTCTTCACGGATACTCCGGGAAAGATGGGAATATTAAAATCATCATAAACAGATCAAATAATGTGGTGAGCTTAGAACTAGTGGACACTGGAGTTAAATTCAACCCGACCACTTATCCGGAGCCGAATCTCAAAGTTCCGATAGAGGAAAGAAAGGCTGGTGGAATGGGCGTTCAACTTGTAAGGAAGTTTACCGATGATATGAAATATTATTACAAGGACGGAGAAAATCATTTAATTTTAATAAAAAAAACAGGAGAATGAAAATGTCCGAAGGTATGCAAATAATCGAAGAGAAAAGGAAGGGAATCAACATTCTGCGGGTCAAGAATGCAGTGTTGCTGGACCCCTCAATGGCGGATGAGATGACCAAGATACTTTCCAATGTTTTTGATTCAGGCTCCCTCAAGGTTATCGTAAACATGTCAAATGTCACAAGAATGTCCAGTCTCTTCTTCCGTTCATTTATAATTGCCGGCAAAAAGGCCAAGGAGAAAAAGGCTGTAATGGCGTTCTGCAATATTTCTCCAACGATAAAGGCCGGTTTCGATATGATGGGGCTGGAGGCTTATTTCAAAATTTATCCGGAAGAATCCAACGCACTTGAAAATATCTAAAAAATGTTGCCTCAAATAAATTGTCAAAAAAATAGATTTTTTTCTTACTGCCGCTAATTTAACGGTCTTTCCATATTTAGAAATGATATCATTTGTTTTCGAATGAGAAAATGATTAAGCGGCGACGAAATTGTTTGATAATTCTAAAGCACAGGAACGAAACGACAATATGATTTTTTCAAAAAATTTTTGTTTGTGCGCTCTTATGTTTTTTAGTTTTATCGCATTTCTGCCGCGCGAGGCAAATGCAACCGACAAGCTTGAGAACCGCCAGTCCCTGGAAAAGGTCGATGATGGCACAACGCATTTTCAGGATCTTAATGGGGACAATGTACTTGGGGCAGCGAAAAAGAAGCCTATATTCAAATCAATTGTTGAAGACTTTCCACCACTTGTCAGATTTATGGTCGGAATTACGATCCTTCTGCTTGCGCCTTCATTGTCGCGTATGTGCAAGCTCCCAGATGTCGTAGGGCTTATCATAGCTGGTGTTCTCTTTGGCCCGTTCGCATTGGGGCTGATGCATAGGGAGGGGGTGATAATTTCGTTAGGCTCATGTAAACTTAATTTGAATTAATAATGATTTAAATTATTGTGTTGCA
>CAZXAC010000208.1:0-4699 GCA_964638335.1 uncultured Lentisphaera sp.
GTTATTGCCTCAAGTTTCTTGTTTTCGAGAGTATACTTATCTATAGTATTCTGAGGTTTGGCGATTGTAGGAGTCCCTTTGACCGCGAGCCTTACGACGATGTCCTGACCGGTCGCAAGCCCACCAGTTATCCCACCGGCATTATTTGAATCGAAGACAACTGCTCCCTTGTCAGAACGCATACGGTCGTTACTTTGATATCCTGTCATATCTTTGACTTTGAATCCTGCCCCCACTTCTACGGCCTTCACAGCGCCGATTCCGAGCATCTTTCCAAGCTCCGCATCAAGTTTGTCAAAGACAGGTTCTCCAAGCCCTGCTGGCGCGCCCATAACTACAACTTCCACAAGGCCACCGGCGGAATCTCCTCCGGCAGATATTTTATTACACGCCTTTACCATTTCCTCTGCAGCGGAAACGTCCGGACAATTTACTATATGATGGACAGCATATTTATCTTTTATTTTTTTTGCATCCATCGGCTTCTGAGTATCCCTTATTTTGTCTATCTCATTTTCCACTTGGGCAAAGATTGCCGTTTTTTCGAGGAAGCGCATATCATTTCGCACTCTTCCTTTTACATAAAGTTCCTGATAAAATGGATCGAAATCATGACGCATCTTCTTGTAATTTTCAGTGGATTTGAAAGTCTTGTCATGGTCTGTTTCTCCGCAAGATACTCCAGCGATCTCCTTTACATATGCGAAAACTCTGATTCCGAACTTCTCAAGCACGCGTTTTGCGACGTATCCAGCGGCGACAATCGTAGAAGTGTAGCGACCGGAAAAAATACCAGCGCCTATCGCATCATCGCATGGACCATATTTCATGAAAGATGCGTAAGAGGCGTGTCCCGGCCGTGGTGTCCTATTGGTGTCCTGATACTGTTTTACGTGTATGAAATGTCTATCCATGTTGGGTATCAGTATCGTCATAGGAGTCCCGTTCGTGTGAAACGCATTGCCAGCATTTTCTATTGTGTCGGCAGAGTTGACTCCCGTGTATATTATCGGGAGATCGGGTTCTTTTCTTGGAGAGGAAAGCTCATCGGCTCCTGGCTTCCTTAGCAGAAGATCTCCGTATATCTCCTGTTCAGTTATTAGGAGTCCTGGAGGAACTCCCTGTATCATGCTTGTAAGACCTTCCTGGTATGAGCCCCCAGCGACCGTAACCTGAAAATTTCTTCCTACCGAACAGCCTATCATACTGTACCTCCGCTTTTTTTTATTTTATTTGCAAATTAAAATCCAAAGCAACTTGCACCTGGCACACCCCGCCTGTGCGCAGTCTGGGGCAGGAATTTAATTTGTCAAACAAAAAAAACAAATTCGATACGGCGGATTTCTGTTGTCAAGCACAAGAATCAATTCACGCAGCTTAAGACTATTATTTTTCAGCAGATGAAGAGCATGGCTTAAGCATTTCGTTTTTTAAGAGACTGAAATCCGAGAGAGAGCAACAACACCATCATTTACGGTCTAACCCGAGCTAACACGCTTTTTGCGTTTGGCCAGTGTTGTAATCCTTTGTGGCTTTGCCGCTTTGAGCGCGGATAAAAAATGTAATTGCTTAAGCGAAAAGTCCGTCCAGCCGGTCGCTGATCCCCGACGGATAATTAGGCGGGTTAGAAAACCCGCCCTCCTTTGAAGGGGAGCAAATGCAAGATATGGGTCAATCGATACTTAGGCTGACGAGTTCGGCTTTAACGCCCTTGATGATGTTAAGTTTTCTTGTGAGTTCTTTTATCTTGGCATCATCTCCGACTAGCTCACATATTATAAGTCCTTTTTCGGAACAATTTTTTAAAACCCCGTCATGCAGACCGAGCCTCATTTTGATGAGACAGCCCCAGGCGGTGAGAGTTTTCTGCACGTTGATTGCCGCAGTTTTCCTTTTCCCGACAAGAACGACCATGATGTTCTTCTTCATAGTTTTTCTCCTTTGTATTCTGTTTCTTGTTTTTGATCAGGGACAGTCCCGCTTCGGGCATACCCAAGACCAACAGTAATAATACCCGCTTTGGGCTGATAACGTATCATTAAAAACGATAAATTAAAGCGTTTAATTGTAAAAAAAGTATCAAGCATAGCGAGACAGGGCAGGAATCAGCCTATATTTTCAGTTCAATAATTATTGGACAGTGATCTGAGCCTGGGACTGAAGACATTATTTCTGATTTTTCGACTTTGTTCATCATCCCTGGAGTCAAATAGAAGTAATCCAATCTCCAGCCGACATTCCTCTCTCTTGCCGCCGTTCTCATGCTCCACCACGTGTAAGCTCCTTCCTTACTAGGGTGTAGTTTTCTGAAGCTGTCGACGTAGCCGTGGGCTTCCCATTTGTCCATCCAATCTCTTTCTATGCGAAGGAATCCAGACACGTCTTCGTTGTCTTTTGGCCTGGCTAGATCTATTTCGTTATGCGCGGTGTTATAATCTCCACATATTATCAGCTCGCGTCCCTTTTTTCTGCGATTTTCGCAAAATTGCAACGTTGCATCATAAAACGCCAACTTGTAGCGAAGCCTTTCTTCGTCCTTCTGTCCGTTGGGAAAGTATATGTTGAGTAGATCGAATTCCTTGAATTCCGTAATAAGTATCCTGCCTTCTCTGTCAAACTCTTCCCCGAGCCCGAATCCGTATGCGATTCTTGCTGGACTTACGCGGCTGTAAGTTGCGACGCCGCTGTATCCTTTGCGAATTCCGCAAGACCAGAAACTTTTCATACCGGCAATTTCTCTGGCCTCATCCGGTATTGCCTCCAAGTCTATCTTTGTCTCTTGCAGACAGATGACGTCAGGAGACTCGATTCTAAGCCAGTCGCGGAAACCTTTTTTCAACACCGCTCTGAATCCATTGACATTCCAAGAAATTATTTTCATTCCATCAATTTAACACCTCGGAGCAATTTTTCATTGTTAAAGTTGTTTTTCAATATAAGTTATGTGGCATGAGCAAGAAAATAAAAAACCAGAGTTACATAAGGCTACTTAAATACGTCAAGCCTTACAAAATGAAACTTGCTGCTGGCATAATTGCCGGTTTTGTAGCAGGAGGTTCACTTTTTGGAAGCTTCTTTTGGGTAAAAGATTTGATTGAACCCTTCGAAAAAACATCCACTAATCTGACTGGTAATATCTCCACTGAAGCGACTGTTGAAATGCGTAAAACTGCGCAACCAGAAAATTCTCAGGCGCAAAAAACCGTAGGGAAAAATCTGAAGGAACTAGCTTCAATAGAAAAATACGCCAAGAAATGGAACATCCCCCTTCAGCACGAAAACGGCAAAATGACATGGCAGTTCTTCACGCTCACAATATTCGGACTGATAGTGCTATGGCTCTTTAAGAATCTCGCAACATACATGAACCGTTATTACACTAGGTGGGTTGGGACGAAGGTAGTGGCCGATCTTAGGGATGAGGTGTTTGGGAAACTCCTGAACCAGTCCTTGAAATATTACGGAAACATGGACGTGGGACAATTGATAAGCAGGTGCACCAATGACACCGCCCAAATAGAAAGCTCAATAGCTCACACGATAGCAGATGCGACGAGATGCCCCATCGAAATACTCGCTTGCGTGGGTTTTCTCGTATACACAAGCATAATCAATCAAAATGGGACTCTTCTTATTATCCTAATCATTGGGCTGCCCGCATCACTGCTTCCTATCATATTGATAGGCAAGAAGATAAGAAAGACCTACAGAAAGTCTTTTTCGAAAATCGCTGACGTCGTATCGCGAATGCACGAAGTATTCACCGGGATATTGATCGTAAAAGCGTATAATATGGAAGATGTTGAAAATTCCAGATTCAAGGATATAAACAAATCTTATTTCAAGACCGTGGTGAAAGCGTTAAAACTTGAGCTCGCGATGACTCCACTAATGGAATTCGTCGCAGTGCTCGTATCCATAGCCTTTTGGATATTCTGCTATGCGCAAGGATTAAAAATCAGCGAAATATTCGTCTTGGTCGCTCCTGCAATAATGGCATATCAGCCATTAAAAAACCTAGCGAAAATAAACACCTATCTGCAAAGAAGCATGGCGGCGGCGGACAGATATTTCGAACTTATAGACACCCACACGGAAGTCACTGAGAAGCCATACGCGGCAAGCCTTGACAGTTTCAGAGAGGAGATACGATTCGAAAATGTCAGCTTCTCATACGGGGAGAGGAAGATTCTTGACGATTTCAACTTGGCAATACCGGCCGGCAAGGTGGTAGCCGTAGTCGGAGAAACAGGTTCAGGCAAAACCACAATAGCGAATCTGATGGCAAGATTCTACGACGTCGATTCGGGGAGAATCACAATTGACGGAAAAGACGTGAGGGATCTTAAAATATCTTCTCTGCGCTCACTGATAGGAATAGTATCCCAACACACGATTCTTTTCAATGACACTATAGGGAACAACATTTCTTACGGTACATCAAATGCGACAAGGGAGGAGATCGTAGATGCGGCAAAGAAGGCCAATGCGTATCAATTCATAGTTGATGGACGCCACCGCGAAGGTTTTGACACCGTTGTAGGGGAAAAAGGTTTCAAACTTAGCGGCGGAGAAAAGCAAAGGGTTTCAATTGCTAGGGCAATATTGAAAAATCCCCCTATTCTGATACTTGATGAAGCGACAAGCGCCTTAGACACTGTTACGGAAAAACTTGTTCAGGAAGCACTGGACAAACTCA
>CAZXAC010000209.1:0-4646 GCA_964638335.1 uncultured Lentisphaera sp.
ACGTGGAACGTGACTCACGTGGCACCATCGCCTTGATTTCTCGCATCTAAGCCGCGCTGGTCAAACGCAAAATCTAGGTTTATATCTTCACAAGCTTGAAAGAAACATTGAAAATATCCAATTGAAAGCCAAATTACGTATGCGCCTTCTTTAGAAACCCAGAACTCAAGGATTATATCTGCAATGAGTATAGCTGTAAAAATAAAAATGCTCGAGGGATGTTCTGATTTGACCCCAAAAAAAGCGCATCACGACGATGCGGCATTTGATTTAAGATCAAGGGTTGACATGGAATTGAAACCCGCCGAACCACATCTAGTTCCAACTGGAATTTTCATGGAAATTCCTGTCGGATATGAAGCTCAAGTTAGACCACGCAGCGGGCTTGCGATTAAACACGCCATAAGCGTATTAAACAGTCCGGGAACAATAGACGCCGGATACAGAGGCGAAGTCTGCGTAATAATAATGAATTGTGGCAAAGAACCCTACTCGATAAAAAGAGGAGACAGAATCGCTCAAATGGTAATAAATAAGTTACCAGATGTCGAAATCGTGATAGTTGACGAACTATCTGAATCGACCCGCGGATCAGGAGGTTTTGGAAGTACCGGAAAGAAATAACAATATCGTGTGGCGAAGCCCCGAATATGATCAGTTTCAGATTAAGCGTTGAGGCGTAAAAATGTATAAAAATCTCGAATTGAAGTTTTCCGTGCCTTTCGCTTTCGATGTTTTTTTTGGAAGAAAGCTCATATACGATAAAGAACTCTTGAAAAAAATCTTCGCCACCCCAATCGAAGGCGAAAACAAGATCATATTCTTCATCGAAGATAAGGTCGCATATCTTTTCCCAGATCTCTCAATGAGGCTATCCGAGATCTTCTCCGAACACAAGAATAATAGACTAGCAGGCGCGCCAATAATAATGCCTGGCAGCGAAAAAAATAAAAACATGGAAAAGGCTTTGGAGATTTGCTCTCATTTGTCCGATTCAGGCATTTGCAGACATTCTTTTGTCTGCTCCGTCGGAGGGGGAGCATTCCTCGATACAGTAGGATTCGCGGCGTCAATCGCTCATCGTGGAATAAGACAGGTTCGCTTTCCCTCTACGGTCGTATCCCAATGCGACTCCGGAATAGGTGTAAAAAACGGCGTAAATCTTTTTGGAAAAAAAAATTATGCCGGAACTTTTTATCCTCCCTATTCTGTCGTTAACGATTTTGATCTTATAGACTCCCTCCCTCTGAGAGAAAAAATAGCCGGCGCCGCTGAAGCCATAAAAGTGGCGATAATAAAAGACTCTGAATTCTTCAAAAAACTCGCCAGCAATAGCAGAAATATAAAGAGCGGAGACCCAACTTTTTATGAGGAAATGATATTCAGGTGCGCGCAGCTTCACTCCGAACACATAGCCGGCTCAGGCGACCCTTTCGAATTTGGAAGCTCAAGACCTTTGGACTTTGGACATTGGCTCGCGCACAAGCTGGAATCAATGTCAGGCGGCAACATAAGACACGGAGAAGCTGTATCAATAGGCATAGCATCAGACTCATTCTTGGCAATGAAAAGAAAGCTGATAAAGTCCGAGGAATTTGAATCCATAATTAAATTACTCCAGGATTGCGGGCTTCCGCTATGGTCGGATCTGTTGGCAAAAAAAGAAAAAGGCAGACTTGTCGTACTTGATGGATTAAGAGAATTCCGTGAACATCTTGGCGGGAAATTAAGCATAACCCTACCAAAGTCAATTGGTTCTAAAATCGAGACAAGTGAAATCGATGAGACATTAGTAATAGATGGATTTAAATATCTTAGATTCATCGCGAAATGAAAATTTACGGCAATAATCACCTCTGCTACTGTTTCAACGTCTTCGATGAAGCAAACGCCAACCCATCTTCAGAACAATTCACAAAAAGAATCAACTCCATAAGAAATGCGACAGCAAAAGACCTTGAAAAAGATTTCGGCTTGGGACTTTGGTTGAATCACGAAAACCTAAAAAGATTGAGTTCAAGCTCCACCACTGCTTCATTTAAGGAAACCCTTAAAAAAACCGGATTGTACGTGTTCACAGTTAACGCATTTCCTTACTCCACGTTCCATGGACGAACCGTAAAAGCGGACGTCTATATGCCAGACTGGAGAAGCGAAGAACGCCTTGAATACAGTATGGCTGTCGCTGATCTTCTGGCGCAGCTTCTTCCGGATGGACTCGATGGAAGCATAAGCACGGTTCCAGGAGGCTACAAAACATACATCAAAAAAAACGATTTCGCGGAAATCTCAAAAAACATACTCAAAATGAATCAACACCTGATGTCTATATACAAAGACACTGGGAAGAAAATACGTCTGGCAATAGAATTCGAACCAGACTGCATATGGGAAGACACCGAAGAGTTCATTGATTTTAAACAGAAATACCTGTCGGCTTTGGATGTCCTGGAAAATTTTATAGGAATATGCTACGACTGTTCCCACGCCGAAGTGATCGGAGCAGATATTGAAACCGATATCCAGAAACTGAAAAAGGCCAACACTGCAACAGCGAAAATACAAATAAGCGCGGCATTGTCAAGCCCATTCCCAGAAGCCAAAACAATTCTCGCGAAATTCGCAGAAGACACATATCTGCATCAGACAACAGTTCTGAGGGATGGGAAAATAATCAAAAGATATAGAGATCTGAAAGACTTGCTCTCGGAAGATACCAACTCCATAAATCTGATATCACATTATCATCTGCCAATATTCTTCGAATCAAGCGGAGATGGGCTGATAAAGGCAAAAAAAGATAATATCCTTAAACTGGCTAAGCTTCTAAGGGACGCCAAACTGAAAGACTCTCATTTAGAAATAGAAACCTACACATACTCAGTCTTACCCCAAGATGTCTTCGACGGATCCGTAGAAAAAATGATAGAAAAAGAATACGCCTATTTCCTCAAAATAATTCATCCCCCTACTTGACAAAAGCGTTTTAGGATATACGTTTATTATTGGGGTGGTAGAGAAGAAACAGTGGAGGTTGCCCGGTTGGGCTGTTTTGAGCTCAATTTATTTGGGTATTATTTTTGGGGGATTTGTTTTTGCTGGCTCATTCGGCATGGTTTGTGCTAGCAAAAAGAGCGGGGGGTTGTGTTGTTGTGCCTTTGTGTAAAAACACTAAAAAGGTTGCAATATATCATATGGGCTCAGGACGCCATTCCATAAAGAAGATTTATCTCGCATCTGTGATTGTATTTCTTGCGATTTTGGCGGCGTTTTTTCTGCAGAACCTTACAATTAAGATTTTTCATTGTTGCATACCACCTTTCTTGTCATTTCTTTACGGGCTAGCTTTTGCCTTAGCATTGACTATCGCTTTTATTTGTTTTCATAAAAGATATATGGGCGTCCTGGAAAAACTTCACAATATGTTTAACGATGAAAAACGCCTTAGGGATGCCTTGAAGAAGGCTGAAGATAAATATAGGGCCATCTTTGATGAATCTTCCGATGGGATAATGCTTATAGAAAAAAACACTGGAGCGATAGTTGATTTTAACGAAAACATGCTTTCAATACTAGGATGTTCTCATGAGGAAATTCCAAGTCTGGATGTACGCAAAATAGAATACGGCAACAGGGATAATATAGCCAAGCTTATAGGACCAGAACAACTGGATCTTTTCACGGAAAAGAAGTCTTTGGGGTTTAAGACCAAGATAATTTCAAAGAATGGAATCAAGGTGGATGTAATCGCAAACGTAAAAATAATATTGATATCAGACAAACAATACATACTGTTGGTTTGTAAAGATATCTCGACGGAAAATCACACCGAAAGGCGACTCTTGGACCAGATGCAATTTTCGAATACTTTGCTCGAGGTCAGCCCTGCCCCGATTTTCTACAAGAACAAGGACGGCAAATATCTTGGATGCAATGCGGCATTTGAAAAATTTGTCGGAATAAAAAGAGACAAACTCGTTGGAAAGACTGTTTTTGATATATCCCCACGAAATATAGCCGAAGAATATTTCAAAAAAGACCAAGAACTGTTCGAAAATCCCGGAGTTCAGATATATGACTGGAAAGTTGCGAGGAGTGACGGCGCAATCAGAGATGTTATCTTTCACAAGGCAACATACGCGGACAAAAAAGGAAATGTCGCCGGACTTATAGGCACAATAAGCGATGTGACGGATTTGAGAAAAAAATCAGGAGTTTAAGCTCGCCTACGAAAGATGGCAGTCAACTTTCGACGCGTTCGATGATATGATATTTGTGATAGACAAAGATTATAACATACTAACGTCCAACAAGGCAATGAAAAAGAACTTCTTCGGGGAACACGTTGATGGAAATAAATGTTACAAGATATTGCATGGAGCCAACGCTACACCGGATATATGCCCTTGCTCTAAGATGTTTAAGGACAAAACAAAGAGATCAGTCGAAATGTTCATCCCAAATCTGGATGCATACTTTGATGTTTCTTTCTATGCCGTAAAAGATACAAAAGGAGAAGTCGTAGAAATAACTCATGTCATGAGAGACATAACTAGTAAAAAGAAGATAGAAAATGAAATGCTGAAAAGCAGGAACATCCTTGTTAGCCAGAACAGGGTCATGATGAAGTGGATAGATTCAGATCT
>CAZXAC010000210.1:0-4630 GCA_964638335.1 uncultured Lentisphaera sp.
GGTACGGGAACGGTCGGACCAGAGGGGCTCGAACGCACGGCCACCACCATCTCCATAAAGAATTCCAAGCCTCTGCATGGCCACCGGAGTTTGTTTTCCTTGTGGATAGTCGTTGATAAATCTCACCAGATATTTTACTGTTTTATCGTTATCCTTAAGACCGTCATGAGCCCATGCTATAAGAGAATAAGCGCTTTCTTTCGCTACCAAAGTCTTCTTGGATTTGTCTTCAGCCAATATCCCATCCTTGCCGATCATTTTTTCAAATTCTTCGCAGTGTTTAATTGTCTCTGCATAGTATTTTTTTGCCGCTAAATCAAACTCTTCAATCATCTTTTTAAGCTGTTCTGCCGACATTTCGTTTAAAGGAACTTCTCCTTTTTTGGGTGCATCTTGCGGCACATCAACTTCACCTGCTGGAACCACCGGTTCTGGGGCTTCAACTGGAGCAGAATTTGCGGTTGGGACTTCTGAGGCCTGCAATAATGCGAGCCTCTCCTTTAGAGGCTTTGATGCTTTATCCTTATCACTGGCATATTGGAAGTAGGATTCTGCCGCTCTCATTTTTGAATCAGCTATATCGCCAAGCTGAATCTTTTCCTTTGGCATTTTTTTCTCTCTCTCGGAGAACATTAAAAAAACATCCGCGGCTTTTAGGTAGTCGCGTGAATTGTAATGACAAAGTCCCAAAAAGTAGAAAGATGTCCTGCCGTAATCGGTATGTTGAAAATTATCTATTATGTGCTGATAGTAAGGTATAGCGTCTATAAAAGCCTGTCTCACTTCTGCATTTTTTGCCACCTTTTCAGGTCCGGCGGGAAGAGTTCGGGCGATCTTACCAAGCTCCGCTGACTTGTCGTAATAATATTTGGCCACTCTGAAGGAGATCGCTCCCGCGTTCTGGCCTGTAGGACAGTTTTTGAGGAAGTAATTGTACATGATAAGCGCATCATCAAATTCTTTCTTGTCCCAAAGATGTCCTCCTACCTGCAATAGTGCGCCAGGTGTCTTGGAAAATTTCGGGAAATACTCCGCCATATACCAGGCTACCGCCATAGCTTCAAGTATTTTATCCGTCTTCAAATAGGAATACGACAACATCGCCATATTATCAGCCGCTTGATCACCCATCCTAGATTTTTTAATCTCTTCGAGGTATATCGGAATCGCCTGAGAAAACTTATTTTCCCTAAACAATCTGTCGGCCTCCTTTTTCCTCAAAGAAACAGCGCTGTTCAGCTTTTGAAGGTCTTGTTTTGAAAGGTTAACCTTTTTGCCCAGTTTCTCGAGATCCTCCTTGCAGCTCATAAACAGAGTTATCACCCTCTCAAACTTGGGGAATTCCGGACGATTCTTTATAATCCAGTAAAACTTTCCCAAGGCCTTGCTTAAAAGTTCAATCTTTTTGGGTTCGGCAGACTCTTTCGATGCCTTAGCCTTGTATATCAATCCTTCGACATAGGCAGCAAAAACAGAAGGAGCGCTGGACTCCATCTTAATTTCTTTATAACCTTCCTCGAAGCTTGAAATTGCTTGTAGTGTGGATGGTGAAAGCAATTTTTTCAGAGCGTCATCATATCTGTCAAGCAGATAAAGTATCCTAGCCTGTTCTATTTCAGCCATCAGTGTCACAGGATCAAGACCACCCCATTTCAGTTCATCAAGTGGCTTTGTCAACTCGTTCACCGTTTCCTGCCAGCCAGGCTTTCCTTCAGCTTTTAGTTCTTCCGCAGAGTCAAGCTTCAGGCGGGCGGATAGCAATATCCCTTCCCTGTCGCCAAGTGGTGAGTTGTCTTTTTCGCTTTTTTCCTCCAAGGCATCTTTGTACTTTAACACCTCATCAACCTTTTTGAGGTCTTTTTTCTGCTGATACGCCGCTATCAAATATTGCCATGCTTCAAGATAGTCGCTTTTCCCTTGCTCATCCGTAGGCGGTTTGGCTCGTTTTACCTTGAAATAATCTTCCAAGGTGGCAATACCTATGTCATATTTGCCTTTTTTTACTGCTTCCAGTCCCATAAGCCTTCTTGAATCAAGATAGTACTTACTAGACGAACCTATAGAGTTCACCATCTTCTCGCCCTCCTCCACTTTCCCGCTTGAGAAATAAGTCAACCCTATTTGTATCTTAATCCTGTCTGACTCCGAGGGATTGTCCTGAATCGTTTTTTCCAAAAGGTAAAGTGAATAATCAAACATTTTAAGCTGATTGAGTTTATTCGAGAGGATGATCGCGGATTCAACATCAGCACCTTCAGATCTCACAAAGAAGGACCAAAGAAAAACGCATAAAAACGAAAAGATGAGATTGATTTTTTTATTCATGTTCCGCAAAACTCCAAGTTTTGTTATTTGTTTTTTATGATAAAAGTCAGATACTACAAGCCGCAAAATGTTACCTCAACGGATCTTGTCCTAGGACCGTCAAATTCACAAAAGTATATGCCCTGCCAAGTGCCAAGGCAAAGCCTACCTTCCGAAAAAGGAATCACCTGAGAACATCCAACAAGAGAAGTCTTTACATGCGCATCGCTGTTTCCTTCTATATGTCGATACGATCTCTTGGCGTAGGGAGCCATATCTTCAAGTTGAGACAAAATATCCAAAATCACATCAGGATCTGCGTTCTCATTTATCGTTATGCCAGCCGTCGTATGTTTTGAAAAAACATTGCAGATACCTTTTTTAATATTCTTTGGCACGATTTCCGCGACATGATTAGTGATATCTATCATTTGGTTTCTATTTGTGCTCGTTATGCTTATCGAAGGCATTTGCAAAAACTCCCAGATGAAAAACAGTTTTTGGATAACTCCGCCAAAAGAGTTCAATACCAGAATATAAACTTTTTATATATAACGGACATCATATCGTTTTCAAGTTTTTTACAATCGAAATATTATTTTTTTGCAAAATTGTCTCAACCTTGTGGTTAGAAAATTACTCAAAACGTTTAACTCGCAAGTGGCAGTATGGCTCCTTACCTGTCTTTATATAATACCTCCTGTGATATTCCTCCGCCTGATAGAAATCAGCGGCCTTAGTTATTTTCGTTACGACTTTTATCCCTCTCGAAATCAAAATCGCTTTCAATTCTTCGGCTATGTTTTTTTGTTCGTCATCAGAAAAAAAGATCTCAGAGCGATATTGCGTTCCAATGTCCGGTCCTTGTTTATTCAATTGCGTTGGATCGTGAATCTCGAAAAAAAGTTTGGCAAGGCGCCTAAAGTCTGTAATGCTTTTATCAAATAAAATCATTACCACTTCCGCATGGCCTGTCTTGCCAGAGCACACATCCTTGTATGTCGGATTCTCCTTGCCCCCGCCCATGTATCCAGGCATTACATGAAGCACCCCCTCTTCATTAATAAAATAATACTCCACTCCCCAAAAGCACCCTCCGGCAAAATAAGCGACACCAAGTTTTTCTGCTGGTATAAAATCGAGAGAAATAGAATTCACGCAATGCCGAACATTTTTAGGAGAGAGCTGCTCTCCTTTGAAGATGTGACCAAGATGAGCTCCACACCTTGAACACAGAATCTCTGTTCTTAGACCGTCAGGATCAGCTTGCCTGGACACGGCTCCATATAACTCATCTTCAAAAGCTGGCCAGCCGCAGCCACTTTTAAACTTGTCCTCTGAACGATAAAGGCCAAGCCCGCACCTACGGCACGAATAAACCCCCTTCTCGAAGTTGCTTAAATATTTCCCAGAGAAAGGTTTCTCTGTTCCCTTTCCTTCAATTACGCTCCTTTCTTCCTGGCTGAGTTTCCTAAGTTTGAAATTCATTGGCTCTCCTGCATTGACAGATACACAAAAAAACAAAAATAATAAAACTCGACAATTCATTTTCTGATTCATGGATTAGATTAAGAGATTTAAAATTAAAACGATAAACCGCAAAAACTCCATGTCAAGCAAATCTTTTCTGCAAAGAAGTTCTGGCGTATCGGTGGCAATAATGATATGCAGATTGCTTGGGCTTGCAAGAGAAGTCCTATTGGCAAAAATCTTCGGCGGCGGAACTCTTATGTCCGCTTGGGGCTTAGCCTTCATGCTGCCAAACCTGTTCAGGAGGTTATTTGGAGAGGGTGCAATCGGAACATCAATTATACCTATAATATCATACTCTCTGGAAAAAGAAGGAAAGGAGTCTGTAAGAAAAAAACTCGGGGCAATTTTCCTAACTCTTTCAACAGTACTTGCATTCTTTTGTATACTATTCTCTGTTGCCGCAATACTTTTAGAGCCGTTGGCATCAGCAGAACGAGTAAGGCTTGCGCTTGAACTTACGCCACTGCTAATGCCGTATGCCGTGTTTATATGCCTTGTTGGTGCAATGTCATCCGCACTCAACTGCGTGGAAAAGTTTTTCCTTCCAGCAATAGGAACCCTATCACTAAACTTAATGATGCTAGGATGCCTGCTTTTTATATGTCCTAGCCTGTCCAACAAAATTTCTATGTTAAAATCTCTTTCTCTTGCAGTAGTGATATCAGGAATACTCCAACTTTTTTTTACCTTAATATTATTGAAAAGCGCTGGCATTATGCCAGAGTTGCGAATCCCAAAATTCTGGAACGAACCCGTAATAAAAGAAATGTGGCGACTGACTCTTCCCGGCATA
>CAZXAC010000211.1:0-4578 GCA_964638335.1 uncultured Lentisphaera sp.
TAAATAAGGATTGGATATATGGGCTAATACTGAGTTGCACTCAAAGAGTATAGTAAACCCGCCTAGGCGGGTAAAGATTGCGAAGTATTCTGACGCGAAACTGGGAGGAGGAATCCTGCCGCTACTGAAAGTGACGGCGGGATTTCGCAACACGGAAGCTTCACTGGACAACATAACCGCTTAGCACGCTTATTTGATTAGGTTCAAGATACAATATTAGTGAAGTTATTGTATCTCAATGAAAGACAAATATATAGATCGTTCAAAAATTTCTGAGCGCAAATTTAAATGCGAATTTCGTTTCAATTACAGAAATTATAACCTATATTTTGATCTTAAAAATCATTAGAAAAAGGTTGCTAAAGGTATCTTTAACCATATTTTTATACGTCTATTGTGGAGATTTTGTGAGAAGTTGTAATGTTTTCTTTGTTGGGAGCAAATGGTAACTACTTTATTCGAGCAAAGCAATAAAAAAGGATGGCCAGCTATGGGAATTATTAAGGAATTCAGGGAATTTGCGGTGAAGGGCAATGTGGTTGACATGTCGGTCGGTATAATTATTGGCGCGGCATTCGGGAAAATTGTATCTTCTTTTGTCGGCGATGTGATTATGCCCCCGATTGGGGTGTTGATAGGAGGAGTAGACTTTTCAGGGTTGGCTTTTACAATAAAGGACGCGCTTGGTGATAAGCCGGCTGTAGTAATAAATTATGGGAAATTTTTTCAGGCAGTTGTTGATTTTACAATTATAGCTTTCGCGATATTTATAGTTGTAAAGGCGATAAATTCTATCAAGAGAAGAGAGGCGGCGACTCCAAAGGCTCCTCCAGTTCCCACAGCTGAAGAGCTTTTGTTGAGAGAAATACGGGATTTGCTAAAGCAACAAAGATAGATCAATAAAATATTCAAACAGTTTTCTCCAGACGGCTTTCTGTCGTAATGGGATGTGTTGATTCGGAAGTTCCGGTCTTTAGAGATGCTCAGGCTCTGCCCATCATTTTCAGGAATTTGTTGAAGAGATTTTCCGCATCATGCGGGCCCGGTGCCGCCTCCGGATGATATTGCACCGAGAATACGGGGAGTTTTTTGTGCCTGATGCCTTCGTTGGTTTGGTCGTTCAGATTTACCTGAGTGGCTTCTATGTCATTTGGCAGGCTCTTCAGATCTACGGCGAAACCGTGATTTTGGGATGTTATCGCGATTTTCTTCGTGTCAAGATCCATTACCGGGTGATTTGCTCCGCGATGTCCGAACTTGAGCTTGTATGTCTTCGCTCCGAAAGCCAGCGAAAGAAGCTGATGCCCGAAGCATATTCCAAAAGTAGGCAATCCGCTGGAGGCCATTTTCTTCAATTCTCTTGCGATGTGAAGAACTCCGGCCGGATCTCCAGGACCATTTGATACGAAAAGTCCATCGGGCTTCATAGCCATGACCTTTTCCGCCGACGTTGAGCCGGGGAATACGCTGATCTTGCATCCCAGGTCGCGCATTATTCTCAGCTGGTTGACCTTTATCCCGCAGTCTATCGTAGCCACATGAGGAGAACCTTTTTCAGAACCCTCAAATACGTAAGATTCCTTCGTGAACACTTCCGAGGCGATGTCCTTGCCGACTATTGAAGGTGATTTTTTGACCTTTTCCATGAGGCTTTTCGGATCCTTATCAATCGCAGAGACTACACATCTCATTGCCCCGAAGGAACGTATGTGCTGCGTGATAGCCCTGCAGTCGAGCTGGTCAACGCCAGGTATTTTGTGCTGGTTCAAGTAATCCGGCAGAGATTTTTTCGCCAGATGATTGCTCATTATCCTGCTTGCGTCTCCGACTAGGAGTGCCCTCGCGTGGGCTTTGTAGGATTCATCATCCTCAGGATTGGTCCCGTAATTGCCTATAAGCGGATACGTGAGCATTACGACTTGTCCATGATATGAAGGATCGGTAAGTATCTCCTGATAACCCGTCATGGAAGTGTTGAAGACTAGCTCCCCGTAGGCTTCTCCAGGATCGGTGAAACAGTTGCCTTCGAATATTTTCCCATCTTCTAAAGCTACAAGAGCCTTCATTTAAATCTCCAAAGTTTCGATTCAAGAATTCCGAATTTAGCGTCTCGATTCAGGAATTCAAGCTTATGAAAACAGGAAAGTATTACGATTGCGATAGGTTTGCGCGTAATCCCATGGCGAGCTGGTATTTTGCTGGCAAAACGTAAAACGTGTATTAAATTCCGAAAGAAAAATTTTTTAATTAAAATAAAAAATAAGGAGAAAAATATGAAGATCGAACTCAAAAAGAATTGCGCATGGTCCCTGCTTGTTCCCACAAGCATGGGTGTAAGGATCACACCGCTGAACGGACAGCCGGTGCATTGCAGTGATACATACTTTATGCAGGCTACAAGCGCGGAAACCAACGTTGCAAGCGTATCTTCATTCCTAGGACTCCCAGTGAAAGTCCTTACTAAGTTCGTGAAGGACAGCCCGATAGCAAGATTCATCAAGGATGACCTTTCAAGAAGGCACATAAGCTACGAAGGACTTGATGTGGAGCAGGGCGGACCTTGGGGATATCGCCATCAGTTCAATATCGCTGACAGCGGATTCGGCCAGAGAGGACCGCGCGTTCAGAACGACCGCGCCGGCGAAGTGGGACGTACCCTGAACGTGAAGGATTTTGACATCGAACGCATATTCGGAAAGGAGGGAGTGCAAGTTGTTCATCTCTCGGGACTTATAGCGGCACTGTCTCCTGACACCAGCGCATTCTGCCTCGAGCTTGCCAGGGCGGCAAAAAGGCATGGAACAAAGATTTCTTTCGACTTGAATTATCGCGCATCATTCTGGAAGGGTCGTGAAAAGGAACTGAAAGAAATGTTCCTCGAGATAGCCGGATCTTCCGACATTCTTGTCGGGAATGAAGAGGACTTTCAGCTTTGTCTTGGAATTGAGGGGCCCGAAGCGGGCGGCAAAGGGCTGAAAGATCAGATAGATAACTTCAAAGTTATGATAGACCGCGCCAAGAAGGCTTTTCCAAAGGCTGTTGTCTTCGCTACGACATTGCGTGAAGTTATAAGCACCAACCGCCACCTCTGGGGCGCGATAATGTCCGAAGGCAAAAACTGGCATGTGGTCGAACCGCGCGAAATAGAAGTCCTCGACCGCATAGGCGGCGGAGACGGATTTGTCGGAGGAATGATTTACGCCGTCCTGAAAGGATGGGAGCCGGAGAAATGGATACAGTTCGGATGGGCGTGTGGAGCTCTTGCAGTCACTTCTCCAATGGATTACGGTCAGCCTGCAGATGAAGAACAGGTCTGGAGCATATGGAAGGGAAATGCCAGAGTAAGGCGTTAATCTGCATTTTGTGGCCGGGAAAGCTTAGACTCAAAAGAGGCTCGGTTCTGTCTGGAGTCTCTGGTTAAAACGAGCCGAATGCAGGAACGCTGGTCTCACTTGTCTCGGCCGTCTTGTCCGGCGTAGCTGAAAGCGAAGACGGATGACCGGCTTAAGAGCCAGCCATAGGGCTGGCGATCCCTTTAAAAGGCAATTTTGCAATAGGCTCAAAACAAAAAATAGGATTATAAAATGATAAGTGTAATTGCTTCTATAACGTTGAAACCTGGAAACAGGGATGCTTTCTTAAAGATTTTTAAGGCTAATGTTCCTGCGGTAAAGAACGAAAAGGGCTGCGTGGAATATCTGCCTGCGGTTGATTTTGAAAGCGGTATTCCTGTTCAAGTGAAAAACAGTGATATGGTTACAATAATCGAGAAATGGGCAAGCCTCGATGATCTGAAAGCTCACCTGAATGCTCCACACATGACCGCATACAGGGAAAAAGTGAAGGACATGGTCGCGTCAGTTTCCCTAAAAGTTCTTCAAGAAGCTTGATTGCGGTGTAGGTATCCATCTCCTTCCCGATGAGGGTAAGGGCTAAGATTTGTTGGTTTTGTAGGACGAAATCCGTTTGAGACATTCGGCATGAAGCAGTTTACGTATCAAAATTAAATAAGTATCTGACCTTAATGCAACAAGAAGTTGATATTGCCAAGGCAGGAGCTAGGGTAGAGGACAAGTAAAAACATCAAGGATTGCAGATGGACAGGAACAATTCGGTGATACCGATTGAGAGGATAGAAAACCGAATACTGCTCGTAAGGGGGCACAAGGTGCTTCTGGATGCACACCTTGCCGAGCTATATGATGTTGATACGAGCCAGCTGAAGAGGCAGGTCAGGAGAAATATTTAACGCTTTCCAAAGGATTTCATGTTTGAGCTTACTCCGGACGAGTACAGTTCTCTAAGATGCCAAATTGGCACCTTAAAGAAAGGCGAACATGCTAAATACCTGCCGTTCGTATTCACAGAACAGGGAGTAGCCATGCTTTCCAGTGTGTTAAACAGCAGAAGGGCTATACTCGTGAATATTGCCATAATGCGTGCATTCGTGCAGATGCGAACCATGCTTGAGACAAACGCAAAATTTGCAGCAAAGCTCAAGGAGATTGAGGACAGGCTGGATATGAACGACCAGAACGTCGTCGCCATAATGCATGCGCTCAGGGAACACCTGAAACA
>CAZXAC010000212.1:0-4552 GCA_964638335.1 uncultured Lentisphaera sp.
AGCTAGATGATTGGACCAACGACATGGAGGATATAAATATTTCCGAATATTCCCATGCTGATCCGGTTTTGATAGGAGTCAAGGATCTCATATCAGGACATGCTGACAACGACTGCAAGCTGTCCGGAATTATATATTTCCTATACGATATGGACAACCTTTTTATGGGTGGAATACTCTTTTCTGGAGGGAAAGGAAATGTAACGGCGGCAATTGAACTGGACGAAAAACTCATCGAAATAAGCCCCAATGACAAATCGGTGAAATTTAAAGGCGAAGAAGTGGATTCCCCACGTGTCGCCTTTGGAAAACAAAATGCCGGAGATGTCATTGATGCAAGACTTCTCAATCTTACACAGCTTCACAAGTCAGGCAAGGCCGAATTTCAGGACATGCATCCCGGCAAGACTTTCGAACTGGCTTTGCCATGGAACTTGCTGGGATATGAAAGACAGCCATCAAATATGCAGGCGGTGTTCCGCATACTGGGAGAAAACGGAGCCGTTCTACAACGACCACTTCCAAGTTCCTCCGGGCAGACAAGCATGATCCTAAGATTGACCTGATAGAAATATTCCAACAATGTAACATTCCAATATATCAATTGATTTTAAAGATTATCAGAAAAAATCCAATTAAGTTTACATGAACCTAGAAATAAGGAAAAATATGCAAATGCCCAACACGATACCGGTATATCGTCTGACGAATTTGGAATCTCGCGCGGCTTCCGCCGAAAATCCGTCTGCTGAAAAAGGACGTGGCGGTATGGCCGCTGGAGGAATGAAAGGTTCTCCGGCAATCAAGGAGTTGGCTGATGGTAGAACTGAAGTCCTGCTAGATGTTGCAGGACCGGGAATGATCCGTCATATCTGGTGTGCCGCGCCTAGGAAACAGAAACCCCAAGATCTTCGCAATTTGATTCTACGCATGTACTGGGAAGGATGTGAAGTCCCGTCGGTCGAGGTGCCGCTGGGCGATTTTTTTGGTGCTGCCAATGGTATTGCCGTACCCATGTACTCCGCAATGCTCGTCATGCAGGAGGGTCGTGCTTTTAACTGTTATTTTCCGATGCCTTTTTCCCAGCACGCGCGGGTGACCATCACCAACGAAACCGGGGCTGACATAGATTGGTTTTTTTATCAGGTTGACTTCACTCTGGGGGATGAGGTTAGCGAAGCCGACGGGCGTTTTCACGCACGATTTCGTCGCGAGAATCCGTGCCCGCTCGGAGACGATTTCACGATAATGGAAACTCAGGGTGCGCGTGGTGTCTATATGGGCTGTGTGCTGGGTGTGCGTCCGCTAAATCGCATGTGGTGGGGAGAGGGAGAGGTCAAAATCTACCTGGATGGTGATTCGGATTATCCTACGATTTGTGGAACTGGCACCGAAGACTATTTCGGCTCAGCCTGGGGGTTGGATTTACATAAGATTCCGTACCAAGGCATACCTTATCATGGTACGCTTTATCAGTGCGCGCTGTATCATGGCGCACCTTTTGTAAGCCAGGATTTTACATCTCTTTACCGTTTTCATGTGCCGGACCCCATTTACTTCCAGGATCGCATACGAGTTGATATTCAGCAAATGGGCAATTCCCTTAAGGAAAGGTTGCTGCCGATTTATGGTGATAGGTTGATTTGCTCTCCCAAAAACCATCCGAAACGCCCTGCCGATGATGTGTTTTACCTACGGAGCGATGACTGGTGTGCCACGGCTTACTGGTATCAGTGGCCGCTGGCAAAGGTTCTACCTCTATTTCCAGGTAAAAACGAGCGAAGCGCAGACCTCCTCAAATTATCTGGAGAACAAAAGGTAGTAGCAGATCTGTAAAATTTGCGAAATTCGCAGAAAGCATAAAATAAAATTGATGCTATTTGCGTTTAAGGCATGAGTTCAGTTCAATTAGCCCAACATAATATAGGGGTATAGAAATGAAGAAAATGCTTTCCTGTCTCATGTTGTTGTCATTCGGGATTGTCTCCGCTGTCGCGGAAACTTCCCAAATGATTGTGAAGGACGGTAAGGCTAATGCCCAGATCGTAATCGCATCTGAGAACCGTCCGAGGATGGCGACTCTCGCCGCGCTTGAACTGCAATACTATATACAGAAGATCAGCGGTGCTAAACTTCCGATAGTTACGGCAGTAGATACAAATGTTCCTGTAAAAATATATGTCGGAAAAAGTTTGGAGACAGATAAGCTTGGCATAAAAACAGACGATCTGAAATACGGAGCGTATCGAATTGCCTCCGGTGATAACTGGATTGTATTGCTTGGAGCCGATTTTGATTTTATCCCTCCGCAACCCATGCCAAAGGACAGGAAGGACATGCCTAGAGCGAATGCCGAGTGGGATGAACTTATAAAGGACAAGACGGAGATGGGCTGGGGCTTCCCGTTTGCTTCACAATGGAAATTTCATTGGGAGCCTAAGGATCTTCAGAATATAATATCTTCACGCTACGGCGAGGACGCCTTGCCGATATGGAAGGGCGCAAGCGACTCCTTAAAAGGTTTTTGGAAGCAGGATGAGGGCGGAACTGCGAACGCCGTCTATGCCTTTCTCCGCAATCTCGGTGTACGCTGGTTTATGCCGAGCGATCTTGGAGAAGTGATTCCGGAAATGCAGACCATATCAGTGAAGCCTATCAACGAGACCGTGAATCCGGCATACGCCGTACGTGACTGGAATTATTACAATTATTCCGGTTTTTCGTATGACGATGTGATGTATTCTCGCCGTTGCGGGATGAATTCCGGATACGAAAAGATAGGTAATGTTCACGGACCGCATGGTCTTACGATGGTGACATCCACTGATGCGATGAAGAAGGCTCACCCGGAATACTATGCGCTAATAAGTGGTAAACACGATACAGAGCACCGCGGTTCCGGAACAGCCTGCTTCAGTTCGGAAGGGCTCATGGAGGAGACCGCCAAATATATAAGATTCATGTACGACAAGTATGATCTGCCGCTCATTGACATATGGCCCGCGGATGGAATGAAAGTTTGCCAGTGCGAAAAATGCAAAGGCAAGACGCCTTCAGAACTAGTCTGGGGATTTGCCGACAAAGTTGCCAGGGAGGTCTATAATACGCATCCGCAGAAATTTGTGAGTTGTGGCGCATACACTCCTTATAGGGAAGCGCCGGACAACATAGTTAAATTCAGTCCGAACCTGGTTGTGCAGATATCCAATCGTGGAAGGGCTCTCATGTCGGATACTGAACACTGGGTGAAATATCAGGAACAAATAAAACAATGGAGCGACAGGATAGCTCCAGGGAACATAATGCGACTGGAAAATAGTCGTTATTTTCTAGGCGGCGAAGGCGACAGGATAATTCCTATAGTCTATCCTGTAATACATCCGAGGGGGATAGCCAGGGATCTGAAATACCTGAAAGGCATTTCTTTCGGGGATACCGGCGAGCAGAGCCAGGCTCAATCTAGGTGGGTTGCTCCGGGTCTGAACCACATAAATCTTTATGTTCAGTCGCAGTTTCTTTGGGATCCGGATCAGAACGTTGATGCTGTTCTCGACGATTATTACAAATCTTTCTACGGGCCTGCCGCTTCACAAATAAAGGAGGCTTTTGATTATGCCGAGGACAATCTGGCATTCAAGGACACCAGCAGGCCCGGCGGCAGGGCAAATCCGAAAAATGTGAGTTTGGAAGTCAGTCTAAAATTCAGGGAACTGATTGACAAGGCTAGGCAGGTCGCCGGAGACACCGTGTACGGAAAGCGCATAGATTTAATCATATCCGAGCTCATACCGAAGGATGAGCTTATCGCCAAGAACAAAGAGGATAATTCTGACTACGTTAAGTTCCGGGCGAAAGCGCCGTTGGCGACAGGTCATGAAGGCGCGGATCTATCTTCTGCCAAAAGCTACAATCTAAAGGATAACAAGACTGGGGAAACTCCAGCCGTAGAAACGAGTTTCAAGGCTGGCTGGGATAAAAATGCGCTTCTCCTAGAAATAACCTGCAAGGAGCCGCATATGGATAAACTACCTGTCTCGCCGCAGGTACACGGAGGAGATTATGTGGCGATATCGCTTGAGACTACAAAACACAGCTATTACCATATCGAAGTAAACCCTGATGGTGCTATTGTCGAAGGCATGCCAGCTTCCAAATGGAAATCCCTTGCAGATGTGAAGACTGAACGCGGTGCTGATTTTTGGCGTTTGCGTCTCAGCATACCAGTTGTGGGTGACGAAGATGCCGCAGCGGATCCCAACCACAAGGTTCACGGAGACAAGCCGACGGCAAAAAACCCTTGGTACTTCAATGTCGGCAGATATCGCAAATTAGATGAAAAGAACGCCGAACTTCAGGCGTTCTCGCCAACGAAGCGAACATTGCACCAGCCAAAAATGTTTGGGAGACTTGAAATAAATGCTCACTAGCCTATAGATAAAGGAGTTTGACCTCAAGATAGACCGATTTTTACTGTTGTGTTATACTGAATTGCGTTCGAGGAGATAGTAAACCCCGCTAGGCGGGGTAAAGATTGCGAAATATTCAGATGCAG
>CAZXAC010000213.1:0-4535 GCA_964638335.1 uncultured Lentisphaera sp.
TCGTGGTGACGTTTTTCTTCAGCTTCATTCCAACGAAATGGAACCGGCATGGAATCAATAAGTCTTTGCATCTCCGAACAAGATGATATGTAGAGACGATTATCGGCAAGATTTATCGTTTCATCGGGATCGGATTCCAGATCAAAAAGCTGACTCGCTTTTTGCCAGCCATTGCGATCCCATTTGTCTAGAGGGAACTTGTCATTCGGATGTCCCCAGTAATCGACATACTTTAAGTTGCGTTGCCGAACCATGGTCCAGCCAGAATGTTTATTGAAGAATTCTGAAATAATCGGGCGCGAGTCCCAGCGGGTAAGATCATTGCCGTTTATCAAGCCTCGCAGACTTTCTCCCCTAAGACCATCTGGCATATCGATGCCAGCGTAATCGCAAAGCGTTGGAAAAATATCAAGATTTGAAACAGGTGTGTCTATTACGGTTCCGGCCGGAATAGAACTTGGGAGCGACAGCATCAGTGGTACTCGCACCGAATGCTCGTAGGCGCGTCCCTTTGCCCAACAGCCGTGGTTGCCGTTCATCTCCCCATGATCACTGTGCATTACTACCAGCATCTCATCGAGAATTCCCAAGTCATTGGCGCAATCAAGAACTTCGCCGATTTCGCGATCTACCAGTTCTATCAGTGCGTAATTTGCGGCGCGAGCATTTAGTATTTCGTCTTCAGTATTTTCAAACGGCTGGTCTGCACGGCGCAAACTGTCTAGGAAAAAATTCCCTGCTTCATCAGGCGGGATGCGTGGCAATTTCACTTTTTGCCGATAGTAGTAGAAAAGATCGTCAGGTACCCAAAAAGGGCAATGCGGGCTTTTGTAGCTAACTTGAAACATTAGTGGACGGTCTGCCTGGTATTCCCCCTTGATGATGGGCTGGAAATAGTCGCTGAGATGAAGTTTAGAACAGGCCGTCACCATGCGATCAAAATGAATAAAGCCCTTTTTGTTAGGTCCGGCGCTTTTCACCCATCCGGCCATGCCGTTTGTAGCATGACCTGGAATATCTCTCAGCTTCCCATCGAAAGGATCGCCACGAAATCCAGGTATTTTTTTGCGACCGTTGATGCCTTCCATTTCCATATCGCCGTAGGGACGAAACATCCAGCCATGCATTTTTTCAATCCCCATGAAGTGCTGTTTTCCTACGCAGGTCGTCTGATATCCGGCCCTAGCGAAATGCTTTGGATAGGTCCAACTGCGTGGGTCAAGTCCGCTTCCATATTCTAACGAGCCTATTTTGCGGACATACTTTCCGGTCAGTATGGAGTATCGACCTGGGACACATATGGGATTATTGCAGTATGCGTTCCGAAACAATACGCCCCTATTGGCAAGGCGGTCTAAGTTCGGAGTGCGTGCGATCGGATCGCCCATGCATCCCATGTACTGTGGAGCTTGTTCATCAGTGCATATCAAGAGGATGTGAGGATGACGTTGCATTATGCTATCTCCCTTTTTATAAAGAATTATCTTGCTTTTCAGTGCTTTTCATCTTTAGCGTAATTTCCTGCTGAAATTGAAATCATCAGCGGAAATAATCCGCCAATTTCTTATCTCCCTAAGCGGATGGGGAGAAAAAACAAGGTCAACAGCCCTGATGCACGGAAGTTCGTCCGGAATTTCAATCCTATAAGGTTTCACGGGGTGGAATATAATCAAGCCTCTCTCGACTGAACAATTAAGTTCCAAGCCTCTTCTCTCGGAAACAGTTTTCAGGTTGCCAGCAATATCCGCCCTGCTCTGCATAAGTCTTGGCCTGCCAAAAGTATATACAACTAGGGGAGTGCTGCAAGATTCCACCAAATCCTGTATTTTAACTTGGTCCGCCTCAAGGGAAGCCGTCACGCTTTTAGCACCCTTTTGCGCGAGGATTTCCGCTGAAAAAGAATTAAGGATCATCAATCCCGGACCAGCATGCCATGGCACCTTGAATTCGTTCACAATTCCAATCAAGTCCAGGTTATTGATTTCCAATGTCCGGCCATTTTCGGCGCAAAGTTTTATAATTGAATGAGCCTCCGGCAGATCTCCCTCATAGATTATCTGAGGCAATGCTATGATCGCATCCTTAGAAAGCGATGATATCACCATCTTAACATCATCGATCGAAATACATTCAACCACAAGATTCGAATTCTCTTGGCTGTTTTTAAAGAGACCCGTATGCCGGGCGGATATTCTTATCCTCTGAATAAGTCCTTTTTGACCATTGCGAAATTCGCTACGCTTACTTCTTATCTTCGACAGTAAGTCTTCCGGAAGCGGAACTTTCAGCAGAGCTTTATCTTTTTTTTCCATGCTCCTGCTCAAGGTGTAAACGGCTTTTTCAATTTTCATCACATCGGTTCCGGAAAAGAGACAATCCCCGCTCCAACCGATGGCATTTATTGAATATCCCGGCAATTTGAGGCGTAGAATTTCCATTACGGAATATTTTGACACGAGTTCTTTCTTTGAGCCGGGTTCCCTGCGTTTTATCAAAAGTTCCGTCTTGGGAAATCCTGAATAATTGCGCCCACTGCCCTCCTCTGTTGAGTTGTCGGGATATATGTTCAATCTGATTCTTCCACCCTCAGCCTCTTCAAAACAAATATTAATAATTTTCGGCGACTCCATTTCAGCCTGTGTTTCCAAATCTCCGCCGCAAACATCGCACAGATCCAGATTCTTGGCTCTCCCGGAACAAGAGATAAGCTCCTGCTTCAATCCAGTGTAGTAGGCATCTGTCATTTCTCTGCCCGCATACGCGCCAAGCTCCGACACTGGAGAATGATTTCCAGATTTTTCGATGCACTCTTTCACCGCCTTTACGGCCTTCACAACCCAGTCGGTATTCTTCAGCCGACCTTCAATCTTAAGAGAAACCACTCCGTTCTTTGAAATCCCATCAAGATGTTCTAGTAGGGACATATCCTTCATCGACATCAGGCGCGACATACCGCCTCCGCCGTTCCATTCCATCCTGCAAGGACTGGCGCAAAGTCCCCTGTTACCGCTACGGCCGCCGATCCAGCTTGAGAGCATGCAACGTCCGGAAACGGAAAAACACATCGCGCCCTGCACAAAGATTTCGATATCAATCCCTTCGACGGCTGCGGCGGCCTTGACTTCCTCGGCACTCATTTCCCTCGCCAATATCACCCTTGAAGCGCCAAGTTCTCTTGCGAATTTCGCACCTGAGGATGTTGACAGCGCCGCCTGCGTGCTGATATGAAAAGGAATTTCTCCGATGTATTTTCGAAAAACGAAAAAACAAAGATCTTTCACGATCAAAGCATCCACTCCAACGGATTTAGCGAAGGCGTAGTAGCGCGCGGCCTCCGCCAATTCTCTCTGAGAGATATCGGTATTCATAGCCAGATAGGCCTTCACGCCTTTCGAATGAAGATTCTTCACAAGCTCGGGAAGCATGTCAAAATTTATATTGCTCGCACGCCTTCTGGCGTTGAAATTGGCAAGCCCGAAATATACCGCATTGGCACCGGCATCAGCCGCAGCAATAGCAGTTTCGACATCACCCGCGGGAGCAAGAATTTCAAGTCCTTCTTTCATCGTATTCCGGGGAAAAAGAATTTTATCTTTTTGAGTCCCTTATCTTTTCTATCAATGAAGTTGTCGAGTAACCTTTTACGAATTTTACAAAAATTATCTTCGACCCACATTCCAGGAGAACCTTCTTTTCGTCCGGATTTATATTGTTTATATTGTAGTCCCCGCCCTTGACGTAGACATCCGGCTTCAAGGCCTTTATAAGCTTGTCGCATCGCTGCTCTCCGAAAATCACAACTGCATCCACGCACGACAACGAAGCCATAACGAAAGAACGGTCTTTTTCGTTCATAAGCGGACGGGAGGGATCCTTCAGCGATTTTACAGATTTGTCGGAATTCAGAGCGAGCAAAAGTAGATCCGCCTTGGATCTCGCCTTCATCAGATATTCAATATGGCCTCGATGCAGCAGGTCAAAACATCCGTTGGTGAAGGCCATTTTCAAACCTTTCCGTTTGAGGGCATTCCTCCAACGTACGGCAGACGCTAAGGACATTATCTTATTCTTTGGATTCTCCATAACATTTTCTCCAAGTTTTGTTGGATCTTAATATAAGCAAAGAACCTAGATTATCATAATCCGAAAACCCGATTAGCCCGCTTTGTTCAAAATATGGCCTTATACTGAGTTTGGAATATCCTGTTACTTTTTCAGAGCGGCCTTCACCTCTTGGCTGTACTCTTCAACCCATTTCCGGGCTTCCTCGTCTGCTTTGAGCTTCTCCTTTGCCTCTCTGATTTCCGGAATGTCCTTGTCTTGGGTTACTTTATACACTCCATTAAAGTCTACCTGCCTATATTTACTCTGGCAATCCTCGCACATTCCGAGCTGGATCGCGGTGGATCTCCATCCGCAAGTACTTATACATGGATAGTTTACACAATCCATTTCTTCGAACATCGCCCTAGTAATGTCTCGTACAAGATTTTTAGTGATATCATCCGAAAGGTTGCGATTGCGCGTCTGAGTAT
>CAZXAC010000214.1:0-4518 GCA_964638335.1 uncultured Lentisphaera sp.
CATGTGATGCTATGTCTTGTGCCGGCGTTCTTTATAGCTGGAGCTATAGGTGTCTTTGTAAGTCAAGCTTCGGTTATGAAATATCTTGGTCCAAAAGCGAATAAAATTATTGCTTATGGAGTTGCATCTGTCTCAGGAACCATGCTTGCCGTATGTTCTTGCACAGTACTTCCTCTTTTTGCTGGGATATACAAGATGGGTGCTGGTCTTGGCCCTGCATGTACATTTCTCTACTCTGGGCCAGCGATAAATGTTCTGGCTATAGTCCTCACTGCGAGAATACTTGGAATGGAGCTCGGAATTGCTCGCGCAGTCGGATCGATATTGTTTAGCGTCGTAATAGGTGCTCTGATGCATTTTATATTTAGGAAAGATGAAGCTGACAAGAAATCTGGAATGATGAAAATGCCAGAGCCCGAAATAAAAAGACATCTGTGGCAAAATGCACTCTACTTCGCAGCGATGGTAGGAATTCTTGTATTTGCCAACTGGGGTTCTCCCAACAACTACATCTTTGAGCTTAAAGACGGATCATCTTTCAATGCGGCCGTGGTCTCAGCACCGGAGGACAGCAAATCTACGGACGCTGAATACGAAGTGAAGATGCTTAATGAAAACTCCCAGGGCAAGGAGATCTCGATACGCCTTCTCGACGTAAAGTCCATGACGCCGGTTCCGGGAGTATGGACAGAAATTTGGAAACACAAGTGGCATGTTACCGCAATCTTTGCGGTTCTATTCGGAATGTTCCTGTGCCTATGGTTCTCTGTTCCAATTTGGAAGGTTGTCGCAAGCGGTGTTGCGGTTGCGATTTTCGCAATCGCAGTTCCATCCGGAGGGCTTTGGGTTCTTTTTCCTTTTGCAATGGGCGTGCTTGCGCTTTCTTGGATTACGCTCACAGGGAACGACGAGCTTCAGGAGTGGTTCAGCTCAAGCTGGACATTTGCAAAGCAGATTTTGCCATTGCTTCTTGGCGGTGTGGTTGTAGCGGGTTTTTTGCTTGGCAGAGTAGGACATGAAGGGATAATCCCTTCTGAATGGGTTGCGTGGGCAGTTGGGGGGAATTCGGTACGCGCGAATTTTCTCGCGTCATTTGTTGGAGCATTCATGTATTTTGCTACGTTGACGGAGGTTCCAATCCTTCAAGGGTTGATTGGGAGTGGAATGGGGAAGGGGCCAGCGTTAGCACTTCTGCTCGCCGGACCTGCTCTTAGCCTACCCAACATGCTTGTTATTCGAAATATAATGGGAACAAAAAAAACGATTGTGTTTGTTTCTCTTGTTATTTTGTTGGCGACTTTAAGTGGAATAGTTTTCGGAGCATTGGGGTGAGGAGAATTCTTGATGCTGATGCTGATTTCAGAACTCTTGAAGTAGTTTGCCGAGCCAAGCGATTTTTTTTGCGTATAGAACTGAATTTCGATTTTTAAGTATGGGGCATTAATAGTCTAATTTCAAAATAAAGGAGTTTATAATGAAAATCCAAATTCTCGGGACGGGCTGCCCAAAGTGCAAACAGCTAGCGGAAAACACGGAGAAAGCAGCGATCGAACTCGGAGTCAAATTCGAAATTGAAAAGGTGACCGACATCAATAAGATCATGGAGTTCGGGGTGATGATGACTCCTGCGCTGGCTATTGACGGAACGGTGAAATCTTCAGGAAAGCTACTTTCTCCTGAAGAAATAAAAAAGTTTTTAAAGAATTGATTTTGCAGAATGGAAGCCTTATTAGGAAATCTGCTGAAATTTTGGAGCAAGGAAATGAAGAAGTACAAGAAATTGATAATAGAGGCTATAGTCGTCATCCTGGGGGTGACATTGATTTTGACGATAATTGATCCTGGAAAACAGTGCTGTCCCTACGCGGTGAAGAAATCCGTCGAAATGTCCGGCTCTTCTCCTGTTATTGGTAAAGAGACAAAAACCGAGCTTGTTTCAGTTGTTCTGTCAGATTCCTTGGGAAAAAGCTCGCCAGAAAAACGAAGCAATAAAATGCCAAAAATTATTGATTTTGGTTCCACAAAATGCGTGAATTGTAAAATGATGGCGACGGTCTTAGGAGAAATTGAAAGAGATTATAAGGACTTTATAATTGTCGAATTTATAGACGTTTTTGAAAGTCCCTCAATCGGCGAAAAATATAAAATTGAAAAGATCCCCACTCAAATATTTTTTGATTTAGATGGCAATGAACTTTTTCGGCATGAGGGCTTCATTTCGAAGGAAGACATAATGGCGAAATGGCAGGAACTCGGTGTAAAAGTATCTAATGATTCGGAGAAAAAATGAACTCTGAAAAATTGAAAATCATTTTAAAGCAAGTCCTCTTTGCTTTCGTGTTTATATGCGTAGGTTTCTCGATCGGAAAGGAATTTTCCAGGTATTCCATTAAAGAAAGACTCAGTCCGGCGGATAAAAAAAACGAAGTTGGGGTAAAAAAAGATTCGGATAAAACAACAAAAGTTGTTGTCTATTATATGCATGCCACGTTTCGTTGTGCCGCGTGCAACGAAATTGAGCGGCTTGCAAAGGAAGTGTTGTCGAATGAATTTGCAGACTATCTGAAAGATGGTTCTATCGAATTCAAGGAAGTGAATTTTCAGAAAGATGAAACTATCGCGAAGAGATATAAGGTTGCAGCTGGTTGCGTGGTGGTTGCGAAAATCGCAGATGGGAAGGATGTAGAATATGACGTTCTGAATGATGTATGGACATTGTATTCTGATCCTTCTAAGTTTGATGAATATCTTGGCGATGCGATAAGGAGATTTTTAGCGAAATGAAGATGATTGAATTTGCATATTTCACCGCTTTTTGGCTTGGTATCCTCACGGCGATAAGCCCATGTCCTCTTGCTACTAATATCGCTGCCATTTCATTTATCGGCAAGCATGTTCACAGGAGGAAGCGTGTTTTTTTGTCTGGGTTATCCTATACTATCGGGAGAACATTCACGTATGTTTTCCTTGGTGTGGCAATATCCTCAGGTCTTTTTGCGCTGGATCAGGTGTCAAGATTCCTCCAGAAATATATGAATGAAATAATCGGTCCTGCGATGATTCTGCTCGGAATGATTCTGCTCGGCTTGATAGGTTCGGCGGTCTCGTTCAATCTAGTTGGAGAAAAAAATGAAACAAAAAGCGGAGACTGGGAGTCTTTTTTGGGATTTCGCGATAGGAATATTGTTTGCGCTGTCATTTTGTCCTGCTTCGGCTGCTCTTTTTTTTGCGGGTCTAATTCCGTTATCATTCAAAGCCGGATCGAAAATTGCCGTTCCCGCTATATATGGGATAGGAACCGCGTTGCCAGTGCTTTTCTTCGCAATTCTCATTGCATTCAGCGCAAAATACGTTGGGACGGTTTTTAACAGGTTGTCTAATATAGAAAAATGGGTACGACTTCTTGCTGGAATCTTGTTCATCCTTGCTGGGTTATACTACTGCGTCAATTTCAATCTTAAGATTTGAAGCAATTCCTGAATTTTATTAAAGAACGTTGCGTTCTTGCAGATTAATTGCTGTAAGCTATATTTTCGTTCCTGAGGCTAATCTTTATGGAGGAATTATCTTTAGCTGATTAAGCTTCAATCTCGTGTGATTTACCGATTACAAATTCGTATTAGTTATAACGGTTGTTCCTAGGAGGGATCATGAGCAGACAAATTGGGATGGATGCTATTTGTTGCCGTCCTACACCAAGGTCAGCGCACGTTGAATATTCGATGGAGCATCATAGCTCTTTGATTCGAAAGATAACGGGAGCTCAGGTTGATGGCGGCGCAGTATCTAAGCACGCATCGGATTATGAAGTTTTGCCGCAGGATGTTCTTAGAAAATTCTATGATGCGTGGGATTACGATTTCACTTGGGGAACTCATGATGGATTTGTTGATTGGAATAAGGCGGGGCGATGCACCGACATGGGACATGCTTCATATGTTTCCGACGGCAGCGATCAACGGGATTCAGTTGAGAGTCCATTCAAATCTCCGGAGGAAGTATGGGCTTTTGATCCAATGAAGGAATACGGAGTAACTCCATTCGATCAACTTGTCGCGGGATATGAAAAGAATTATCAGAAGAGAAATAAGGCTTTTCCAAACCAAGTCGTGACAGGGGGATATTACAAATCGGTTATGTCCGGAGCCATTCAAGCATTTGGTTGGGATATGTTGCTTTTGGCTGCTTCGGATGAACTTAAATTCGCAAAGGTTTTGGAGCGTTTCGGGGAGTATACACTTCACCATGCTAGGGCTTGGGCGAAAACCTCGATTGAAGTCTACATCCAGCACGATGATATTGTTTGGACCTCTGGACCTTTCATAAGGTCGGATTTTTATAGGGACGTTATTTTCCCGATATACAGGGAGCTTTGGAAGCCGTTGAAGGATGTTGGCAAGAAAGTTATATTCTGTTCGGATGGGACGGTGGACATGTTTTTGGAGGACATTGCGGATTGCGGTGCGGACGGGTTTATTTTCGAGCCGTGCAACGATTTTGATAAGATAGTAAAGTCTC
>CAZXAC010000215.1:0-4506 GCA_964638335.1 uncultured Lentisphaera sp.
TTCCTTGCCTACGATGATACCATGAGCTCCTGAATCTCTTACGGATGCCGCCCTCTCAGCGAAAGATGGTTTTCCTTTTTCGTTGAAACATTCAAAAACATATTTCGAATATGCCGGTATGTTACTGCGGTATTTAAGATATGAGCCGGCCGGCATTATATGGTCGGTGGTGATCTTATCTCCGGTCTTGATTACAACCGTGCCGTCAATATCATCTGGCAGGGGAGAATTCTTCGGAGGTTCGCCTATAGTTGGCTTGCGGATGATGTCAACAATTTTTCCCTTCGGAGCTGGTGGAATTATCATCCTGTCGTCGCTTGCGAATTTCGCAGGAAGGGATATTGCGGGAGCTTTCATGCCGAGATTGCGAGGATCGCATATGACGCCTTTTATCGCTGATGCGACCGCTGTTGCGGGGGAAACTATATATACGGCATCTCCCTTGGTACCGGTTCTTCCGGCGAAATTTCTGTTGAATGTCCTCAGCGACACAGTTCCGTCGGCCGGACTGAAGCCCTGTCCGATGCAGGGACCGCATGCGGATTCTAGGATTCTCGCCCCCGACGACACCAGGTCGGCGAGTGCGCCGTTTTCTGAAAGCATCTTTATTACCTGTCGGCTTCCCGGAGCTATAGCGAAAGAAACGGTCTCGGCTATCATTTTCCCCTTCAGCATCTCCCTCACGAGCATTAGATCCTGAAATGAGCTGTTTGTGCATGAGCCAACTATTACCTGGGAAATGGGTTTCCCCTCTAATTCCTTTATCGTTTTTATGTTGTCTGGGCTGGATGGACATGCGGCGAGGGGGATCAATGATGAAAGATCTATATCAATTGTCCTGTCGTATTCGGCATTTTTATCCGCGGAAAGGGGAGAAAAATCCTTTTCCCTGCCTTGAGCTTTAAGAAAGGACATGGTGTTTTCGTCTGAAGGGAATATTGATGTGGTGACTCCGAGTTCCGCTCCCATGTTGGTTATAGTGGCACGTTCAGGCACGGACAAAGTCTTTACGCCTTCTCCGAAATATTCCACGATTGAACCGACGTTTCCCTTTGTGGAGAGTATGCTCAGAAGTTTCAGTATTATGTCCTTCGCGGCGACCCATTCGGGAAGCTTTCCTGTTAGACGAACACCTATGACTTTCGGATATGAGAGCCTGAAAGCTTGCCCTGCCATGGCTAACGCGACATCAAGTCCACCGGCGCCTATGGCGAGCATTCCGATTCCGCCGCCGGTGGGAGTGTGAGAATCGGAGCCTAGCAGTGTCTTGCCCGGTGCTCCGAATCTTTCCAAGTGTACTTGATGGCATATTCCATTGCCGGGTCTCGAAAAGTGAACGCCTTTTGCGGATGCGACTGTCTGCAGATATAGATGATCGTTGTGATTTTCCGGACCGTTCTGCATCATGTTATGATCGACGTATGAAAGAGATATTTCAGTTTTCACCCTGTCCACGCCCATGGCCTCCAATTCGAGGTATGCCATTGTGCCGGTGGCATCCTGAGTCAGGGTGTGATCTATCTTTATTCCTATTTCCGCTCCGATGGTCTCGTTTCCAGACATTATATGTTTGGACAATATTTTCTGTGTCAATGTTCCTTTTGCCATTTGCCTATTTCTCCGAAATGATGTTTGCTGAATGAAAAAGATTGGCGTAATCTAACACTGCTATTTTTTTTTTACAGTGGAAAGACGGTCAATCGTAATAAGAAAATCGGCATCAGCTCTGTGTTCTGGAGTTTCCCTGTTTCTTTCCCCATTCTTTCAAGCCGATAAGTCTTAAGGGGTTATGGTAGGATATCAATTCTATATCCTTTTTTGACAGGAATTTCAACGATCGCATGTGTCTCACGCATTCTTTCATGGTTGCCCATGAACCGACAAGATATCCTGTTTCGGGATTGTATAGTCGTCCGCTTTTTTCTATTACGACAGTATTTCCAAGCGTGGAATATTTACCTGGCGGCATAAGAGCCATGGGGGATGCATCGCTTACTGCAACGATTCCGTTTATGCCTTTGCTTCGGATGAATACTTTTATCATTGAATCTGGGAGGTGATGTCCGTCGGGGATTATCATGGCTGTAAGGCGGTCCTCTGCCAACGCCGGCCAAATCGGATTATCGAAACGATTTATAATTTGTGGAAGTCCGTTGCCGAGATGTGTCAGAGCTTTCGCTCCGGCTCTCACGGCTTCTGATATCTGCGAAGAATTCGCCATCTGATGTCCGAGGGAGACTGTTATTCCCATATTTTTTGCGGATTTTATGAATCTGATCGCGTTTTTAGTTTCCGCCGCGAGGCTTATCATTTTTAATTTGTTTCCGGTGATAGCTCTTATCTTTTTCAGCCATTTTGAATCTGCTGGACGTACAAATTTTTTGCTGTGCGCGCCCCTTGCTCCGTCTTCTCTCGATATGAAAGGTCCCTCAAGATGGAATCCAATTACGCATCTGGAGACTTCTTTGAATCGGAATGCTTTGTTCATCAAATTCAGATTGCGTTGGAGGACATTGTCCGGGCTGGATATTATTGTCGGCAGGAAGCCGACGGTTCCATTTTTCCAGAGTTCTTCGCAGGAGAAGACGAATTCATCTTCGCTGAGTTCAGGGCTTGAGTAGCTCACTCCCTTCAATCCGTTTACCTGCAAATCTATGTATCCTGGTATATTCATAGTAGATTGCCCCCATTAATGATACGATCACAATTACAACAACGCAAAAGAAACTTATGATATTTTTTTTGAAAAATGGCACTAAAACGGTTAGCCCCCACCTTTCAGTTCTCTCAACGGCTCTGAAAATCCACATTGGCGAGTCGATAGGTATGATTTTCTCAGCTATTGATTCTCCTTCTACATCTATTACAGCAAGATGATGGAAACGCCCGATATCGTCGAATTGGTCGTTTTGGAACCTCGCCCCGCCACCACCCGTCACAAAATATACTACTCCATTAACCTCAGTCCTAGAGAGGCGATGGTAGTGCCCGCTGAAAACATATGACACCTTGTATTTCTCAAACAGGAGCTGGAACTTTTCCCCATAGCCGAATTCAGAATCAGGAATGTCAGGAGACGCGCTTATGGTGTAGTGAAGAAATACGAAAACCCTATTCGAGCCGGCTCGCTTTTCGCGGAGCGTATCTTCAAGGAATGTCAGGGTTTCCTTTAATTTAGCTTCGCTGTATATTCCGCCGAGACCGATGAAAAGATCCCCTCCGTAATTGAACGTAAAATTCATCGGTCCATAAAGATTTTCAAAATCCTCATATTCGAATTCCCCAATTCCAATATCATGGTTTCCTGCTACAATAAATGTGGGAATATCAAGACCAGTTTCAGAAAATTCGCTTATGAAGTAGTCGTGGAGTACAGGGTTTGGATCCGCGGCACAGTCTCCCAGAAGAACGAGAAAATCAACGTCTTTTTCCTGTCTCAGGCGAAAGATAACTTCTTCAAATGTCCTTGTTCCATTGTTTATATCTCCGATTATCGCAAACTTTAAGCTGTCGGAAGAAGGGCGATCAGACAGCAATTCGGCGGCCTTTTCATTTCCGAGATTTTTGGGAAAACTTTTTTGTCCGTGCTGAAAGAAATGAAACAAGACGAAAGCGACAACTCCACCGGCCATTAAGACGATGGAGTAAATGAACAATAGTACAAATCTTGACGTTCGATTCGTCCGAAGTTCATTTGATGTATAATTGCAATCTTTCATGAGCCGGTGATTTTTGTGCAAGGACATATTTGAAATATTGTTTCTGGTGGATGCATCCGAAGACCTAATCTACATTGCCATGTCTTTTCCGCAAAGCTATTTGGGGCTGAAAGGGGCAAACTTTAAAATGTGTGAAAGCAATCTCAGTCGCCGCTGGTGAAAAGGGAAGACGGAGATATATTTAGCGAAAAATATGCAAACTTTTTTAATATCAGTTTTTTCTGTGAGCATGATAGGTGCCGGACTAGCGGCTCTTATCACCATATGTCACGCGTTCTTGGCGGACTACGGTGAATGTAAAATCACCGTCAATGAGAAGCGCGAGATCAGGATTAAGGGTGGAGACAGCCTTTTGTCGTCCCTGATATCGGAAAAAATATTCATACCGAGCGCATGTGGAGGAAGGGGCTCTTGCGGACTTTGCAAGGTCAAAGTGCTGGAAGGTGGAGGAGATATTCTTCCAACGGAAGAAGCGTACATTGATCAGAAGGAAAGGAAGGACGGAATACGTCTTTCGTGCCAAGTGAAGGTTCGCGGAGACATAAAAATTTCCATCCCGGAAGAATTGCTGTCAGTAAGAGAATTCAATTCGAGTTGTGCGAAAATCGCAGAGCTTACGAAGGATATGAGATTATTTCGCTTTAAGCTTGGCGGGGATGAAAAAATTGACTACACTCCCGGGCAGTATGTTCAACTTTTTACTCCCAGATACGAGGGCAGTGATGAGGAGGTGTATCGGGCATATTCGATAGCGTCTGATCCTTCGGACAAGAGCGTAGTGGAACTC
>CAZXAC010000216.1:0-4498 GCA_964638335.1 uncultured Lentisphaera sp.
CCTTTCGCGCAAGTCCTGTTTGGAGAAAGCGGCAATCATGTTTTAACTGAAAGAGGAAGTACTGTTAATACGCTGAAATCAGAATCTTCGTACAGCGCAAAAGACGAAATTGAAAAGCCGAATGCCTTTCTTATGCCAGAAAAGCAAAACGCCGGGAAGCCTTGGTGGTTCTGGCCAATGCTCCTGTTCGTTGTAAGTTTTTTGCTTGGAATAGTTGCTGTGTTGGGTGGTGTTGGCGGCGGGGTATTATTTGTTCCCATAGTCGGGAGCTTCTTCCCTTTTAATATGGATTTTGTAAGAGGAGCAGGACTCTTTGTGGCAATGGCTGGTTCTCTAGCCGCAAGCCCGACTCTTCTTAGGAGCGGAATGGTGAATCTGCGCCTTGCCATGCCTTTTGGCTTGATAGCGTCATCCTCAGCGATTTTGGGCGCTATGATAGGTCTTGCTCTCCCGGCAAATGTGATCCAAATTGCTCTAGGAATTACAATATTGCTGATAGTCATCTTGATGTTTTTTGCGAAAAAGTCTGAATATCCGGAGGTGGCAAAACAAGATTTCCTCTCAACTATCTTGAAGATAAATGGGATTTACGTTGAAGAATCAACAGGCAAAGAAATAGAATGGAAAACTCATAGAACTCCACTCTCAATGTTTCTCTTCCTCTTGATTGGCGTGATGGCTGGAATGTTCGGTTTGGGAGCTGGCTGGGCAAATGTGCCTGTACTTAACCAAGTGATGGGGGCTCCCCTTAAAGTTTCTGTTGCGTCAAGCAAGTTCATATTGTCTATAGTTGACACATCCGCCGCATGGGTTTATTTGAACAGCGGAGCCGTAATGGCAATAATAGCAGTACCATCAATAATAGGAATAATGCTCGGCTCCTTTATAGGGGTAAGATTGCTCAAAAAAATCAAAGCTGAAACAGTAAGGAAAATAGTGATAATCCTGTTGCTTGCTTCAGGGGGAAGGGCTCTGCTAAAGGGACTAGGAATTTGGAACTAAAATGAGAGGTGATTCAGAATGTCCGATAAAAATAATGATGTTTCAAAATATCTGACTGCAAGAAGGGAAATCTATGCTTCTTGGCTTGAATTTATTGCGAAAACTGGTCTTGTCTTGATAGTTGTTTCGTTTACACTATATGTCTTTGAAATAGTTCAGGCTTATACTGGAATTAAGGAAATATCCCACTACTGGAGTTTATCCGCTTCCGAATACATGAAACAGACAGGTTACCATGGCGGATGGGCTTGGACACGTCTTGTGCACAAGTCGGATTTTATGAATTTTGTCGGAATATCTTTACTTGCGGGCGCTACCGTAGTCTGTTATGTGAGAGTTTTGCCGGTTTTTCTGAAAGAGAAAGATTCAGTCCTTGCATGGATATGTGTAATTCAAATTTTAGTCATGACACTTGCGGCTTCCGGAGTGCTTTCAGCGGGTCATTAGTCATTAAGGAATTCAGAGTTCAAAATTTTTATTCTGTCATTGTTATAAAAAGATATCAATCCTAAATATTTGGACATCTCGCAGTGTTTACTGAGCTTTTCATAATACTTTTCTCCGTATTGCTAATGATGTTGCCGGGATACATCTCGGCAAAGAGCAAGATGTTGGGCGAAAAAACTCTGCTGGAAATGTCTAATCTTCATGTGAACTTCATATATCCGTGTTTGATCATATCGTCTTTGACCGGATCCTTCAGGGCTGAAGAACTGTTCTCTCTTTGGTATCTCCCATTTGTGTGTTTCTGCATCATGCTGCTGGGATATATTTCCGGATTTTTTTTCAGAATGACGTCGTTGTTCAATGGCGACGAGGAGAAAAGAGCTTTTCACTTCCAGTGCGTCATGAACAATTACACTTTCGTTCCCATGCCGATGGCGTACTGCTTATATGGCGAAAAAGGGGTTGCCGCAGTAGTCTACGCATCAATAGGGGCTGAAACGGCGCTTTGGACTCTCGGCATCGCATCACTAAAGGGTTTCTCTCTCAAAAAAGACGTGATTAAGAAATTTCTAGCCCCGCCTCTCCTCGCACTCTATTTTTCAATATTGCTCATAGTCGTATCAGGAACCGTATCATTTGACCTCAAAAAATTTATCTCCGACGATCCTGTCTTCGGAAGACTGATGATGGCAATTAAAATAATAGGCGCCGCGACAATACCTTTGGCAATGATAATCAGCGGGGCAAGAATGGCTTTCACTCCGACGAGTGCATTGAACAGGAAAAGCGTCTGGCTTTTGAGCTCAGTAAGGCTCCTATTCATTCCGATGGCGGCAATAATTGCGATCAACGCACTCCCGCTGGAAAAAACATACATTGATGTTCTCTGCCTGATCGCCGTAATGCCAGTGGCGGTTGTGAGCATACTGATGAGCGAAATCTATGGAGGAGACAAGGATTTTATGGCCGCCACGGTATTCAGCACGCACGCAGTAAGCCTAGTCACGGTTCCTCTCCTTTTGACGATGACTCCTGTAATTCTGAAAATCATATTTGGATAAATTGCTAGCATTTACGGCTCCAAAACAGCTCTGCAAAGATTTGAAAAACTGGATTCCCGCACTATCCTTAATCCCAGTGTGCGGTAGTTATTCCGCTATTACTTATGTTACCATTATATTACAGGAGCACGCAATGAGAAAAATAATTTCAGTTATTCTGTCCTCAGTCGTTTTTGGAGCTTTCTCAGCATCGGCGCATCTTTGCAACGACGTATTCGACCAGGCAAAAGATGACCTTGCGGTAAAGGTCGATATCAGAGACGGACAGCTAAGGATAAACAAGGAAGCTTCGTTCAGGGTTTATCTCCTAAACACCATGGATAGAAACATTGCCGACATAGACCTTGCCGTCGAATCCGACGCATTCGAGGCCAGCGTATCGCCTTCCAAGACATGGAAAGGGTTCCCTGTCCTGCGCACGACAAGGAAAGGGGGGCAGAAGGAATATTTCGAAGTTACCCTGAAACGTAAAAAGGACCTCCCCGACGGCAAATACAAGATCAGCCTCACGCTATTCAATGGACGGGATTCAAGCATGGTCTTTAAGACTGTCGACATTGATGAGGCCGCCGATGTGCAGGCCCTCCCATCGGCACCGGAATCGGTATCGGTGGACGGAGCGGTTACCCGCGAAGAATGGGAACAATCATTGCTCTGTTCCAACTTCTACTCCTATGACAAGAAAGGCAAATATTACTTTTCAACGATACTCAAGAATCAGCCCAGAATAAGAATGATGGCCGACAAAACTCATTTGTATGTCAGCGCAAAAATCGAAAAGGATGAAACCCTCGAACTCATGCTGTCGCCAAATAGGGAAACAGCTCCAAGCTCCGTAAGAATTAAAGCATCAGAAGAGAAAATCGAGGGAGCTTCAGGCGCAAGCATGAAAAATACCGACAAAGACGGCGCAGAAATAAAAATACCCCTCGCGGACCTTGGAATAAAGGACTCTTCCTCTTTCTTTGCCAACGTCGTGGTGTCAAAGGATAAGACAGCTTCATACTGGAGAGGAAATTCATTCTCATTCAAAAATCCTCTCGTGTTCGTGGAAATAGCGAGAAAATAAATCTCGCATTGATTGTGCTTTTTTTGTTAGGTCTAAAATAAAATGTAGGGGGTTAGTCAAAATGAAAAAAATCAAATTGCTCGGACTGATCGTCGCTGCTTTTTTCCTGCTGACAGGCTTAAATCTCATCTCGGAAAACAAACAGAGTGGGGTATTCCTCAGACGCAGGGATAACAAGGAAAAAGCTGTCGAATATCACGCGAAGATAAAGGAGCTTAGAATGCTTGGACAGCAGTTCAGGCGGGCGGTCATTTCCGGAGATGATGCGAAAGCTCAGGAACTGCTCACCCAACTCAAGGCATCATACACGGCACTTCCAGATAATGTAAAAGCGAAAATAGAAGAGAGAAATCCGGGAACGGCGGAAAGAATGCAAACACTTTCAATTGATGATGTTGACAAGGATGTGTCTGACGACGATGCTCCTATTCCAGATGCCACCACTAACGCTGTAGCCACCGATGCATCAAAGACGATAACACATGATGGAACTGTGACAAAAACCGGCGCGGGCGAATGGACGAACAGCGGTACCACCACTACTGCCTCAGGTAAGACATTCACAAACGAAGGACAGACCACAAAGGAAGGAAATACCATAACGCACGAAGGCGTCGTAACGAATCAGCAGGGCGAAACGGTTTTGACTCGCGAAGGCACTTTGGTGAAGGACGGAAATACAATCACAAGAGATGCTACCGTTACAAACGTCAAAACAGGAGAAACCAGAACGGTAGATGCCGAATTCGTAAAGGAAGGCAACACTGTCACCTACGAAAAGACAATAACAACATTTGACGGAAAGACCATCGAGGCCGAAGGCACAATCACCAAGGAAGGAAACACCCTCACAAAAGATGGAACGATAAGTGGCGAAAAGGGAACTGTCAACGTTGACAGTTCCCTTTTCGCCACTTAT
>CAZXAC010000217.1:0-4477 GCA_964638335.1 uncultured Lentisphaera sp.
ATAACTGGTGGTATCGGAAGCGCGATGATCTCATAAAGAAATACTGCTCAAATAACAAATTCTCCAGATGGAATCCCGGTGAACATGCTTATATTCTCAAAGAATACCAAGCCAGAGATCGTAATCGGCGGTGGCAGAAAGATATAGAGGAATGGCTGGCCGAACCTAAGGTCGAGCTGAGCAGGGGTATCGAATACGCCTCAGGGATAGCGAACGCCTGGATGGGCGGAGAACCTTTTGGTTTAAATGGAAATGTCACAAATAAGAAGCTTATAAGCAATCTGCCCGAAGAAGCATGCGTAGAAGTCCCAGTATTTGTGTCCAGGAATAGAATCAATCCGGTGAGCATTGGCGCCCTTCCAATCCAGCTGGCTACATTGAACAACGTCAGCGCCGCCACTGAAATAATGACGGTTAATGCAAGTTTTTCTGGGGACCCAGAAATGGTCTTCCACGCTTGTGCCTATGATCCCATGTGCGCGGCGAAACTTTCATTGGCTGAAATAAGAAAACTCGTACAGGAGATGCTTAATAAAAATAAACAATACCTTCCCCAATTTAAAAACATAAAAATAAGGTGAAGCGATGATATACGCGCCAATAAAGGAGTTATCTGTGGTTTTTAAAAAGTTCCCTCAAATCTCATCATTTGTTCAATCCCTAAACAAGGATAGTTCTCTTGGGAAACATCAGATCTCTGGCGATGATATATACGGATTGGTAGCGGAATACGATACAAAAAAAACGGAAGACGCAAAACTGGAATCGCACAGGGAATATGCAGATATACAGATTATGATTTCAGGAGAAGAACTCGGCAGAATTTCATGGATTCCCAGACTCGAAATTCTCTCAGATGAGCCTTCAAAAGACCTTATCTTATACAAAAAGCCCGCTAAATTCGCATCAGAATTCCTGCTCTATCCAGGCGTATTCGCGGTGTTTTATCCATATGATGCCCACACAACGCAGATTGAAATTGGAACTCCACAGAAGGTGAAAAAAGCGGTAGTGAAAATCAGAGCGAAACTCATCTCGTAGTCGCTGTTGCTTCCTGGCGATAAATGTGTCGATTAATATTTGCGGTAGATTTACGACTTTAAGTCGCTTATTGATAGTGACTTGAAAATAAAAAAGACTTATCATCGTCCTGCCATTTGAATAAATTCATATTTCGTTTACCTTATGCTCCCCAATTGGGAACAAAGCAAAGAAATAGTTGCAACAAAAGGGGAGAACGAAATAATGAACAGTTATGTATGCAGGGTGCTCGATGGTCTGCACAAGACCTATCCGTGGGAAAAAGAATTTCTTCAGGCCGCCAAGGAGGTGCTAGAATCTCTGAGCTTGATGATGGATCAGGACAAGAAGTATGAAAAGCTCAGAATACTTGAGCGCGTTACCGAGCCTGAGAGGATAATTTCATTCAAGGTGGTATGGGTGGATGACAAGGGCGAGACCCAGGTGAATCGTGGATACAGGATACAGTTCAACAGCGCAATTGGTCCTTATAAGGGCGGATTGAGATTTCATCCTTCGGTAAACCAGAGCATACTAAAATTCCTAGGATTCGAACAGATATTCAAGAACAGTCTTACGGGCCTGCCAATGGGAGGCGCAAAGGGCGGAAGTAACTTCGATCCGAAAGGTAAATCGGACAAGGAAGTTCAAAGATTTTGTCAGAGTTTTATGATAGAACTTTTCAGACATATCGGGCCTGATACCGATGTGCCAGCCGGAGACATCGGTGTCGGCGCGCGCGAAATCGGCTTTCTCGAAGGTCAATACAAAAGGCTGGCAAACAGCAATGGATGCGTATTAACCGGCAAAGGGCTGAATTGGGGCGGAAGTTTGATTCGACCGGAAGCGACTGGATATGGCGCAACGTACTTTGCCGAAGAAATGTTGAAAACTCGCGACGATAATTTCGAAGGTAAAACCGTCCTTGTTTCGGGCTCAGGCAATGTATCGCAGTACACGATCGAAAAAGTTACTCAGCTCGGGGGTAAGGTGGTTTCCGCCTCTGACTCCGACGGTACAATAATAGACTCCGATGGAATAGATGAAGAAAAGCTGAAGTACATAATGGAACTCAAGAATATCCAAAGAGGAAGAATTAAGGAATATGCCGAAAAGTTCAAGAAAGCTAAATACTTCGAAGGCAAAAAACCTTGGGGCCTAGTCAAAGCTCAGGTGGCGTTCCCTTCAGCAACTCAAAATGAAATTGACGGTGAAGATGCCAAAGCTCTACTGGAAAACGGCTGCTTCTGTGTTTCTGAAGGCGCGAATATGCCATCTACTCCGGAGGCAGTGGATCTCTTCTTGGCGAAAAAAATCCTCTATGGACCAGGAAAGGCGGCAAATGCCGGCGGCGTAGCGACATCCGGGCTTGAAATGTCGCAGAATTCAATGAGACTGCGTTGGGAGAAGGAAGAAGTTGATTCAAGACTTCATCAGATAATGATCAACATCCATAAATCCTCCGCCGAAGCTGCCGCTGAATACGGAACTCCAGGCAACTACGTGAACGGAGCGAATATCGCAGGATTCAAGAAAGTCGCAGATTCTATGATAGATCTCGGACTCTGATATCAAAAAATGTATTATCGAAAAACGGCGCCTGAAAATGGCGCCGTTTTTTTTTCTCAACCTTTTATGTAATGTACATTATTGGGATTTATGTAGAGGGAGACGTTTTCTCCGATATGTAGATTCTTGGTTTCAGAAACACCACAGTGTATGATAAATTCCATCTCATCAATAATGCTGGCGCGAATTTCGCAAAGATCCCCCTTATCCGAGATTGAAAGGACCTTTGCCGTAAAGCAGTTCTCTCCTTTTACGACATTTATTTCTATCAGTTCCGGTCTTATTGTCACAAATCCGCTGTCCTGACCTGTTAATTTATTTATCTGTATCTCCAGCGAACCGACTTTCGCCAAATATCTGCTCCCTGATTTTGCGAATTTCGCGGGGAAAATATTTTCACTGCCGAAGAACGATGCGGCGGAAAGTGTCTTAGGCGTCCGGAAAACATCGTCAGGACTTCCGGTCTGGAGGATTTCTCCTTTTTCCATGAATGCGCACAATTTCCCAGCATCCCAGGCATCACGCCGTTCATGAGACACATGAATCACCGAAACCTGAGATACGCTGTGAATTTTTCTCAAAAGCTCCAAAACCGATTTTCTAGCCGGAGCATCAAGCATTCCAAGTGGCTCATCAAGAAGAAGCAATTTCGGCTCGTGTGCCAGAGCCCTCGCGATAGCAACCTTTTTTCTCTCTCCACCTGAAAGATTATCTGTATGCCTCTCTGCGATTTTCGCAATATCAAAGAGATCGAGAAGATAAGAAACCCTCTGGGATATAATCTTTTTATCGATTTTCCTTATTACAAGGGGGAATGAGATATTATCCCTTATGTCCATATTGGGAAATAGGTCGTTGTGTTGGGGGACATATCCGATTTTACGTTGTCGTGGTGGCAGTGAACTTATCTTTTCTCCATCGAGAAATATCTCGCCATCATGATCCGTGAAGAAGCCCGCTATCGTTTTAAGTAGAACAGTTTTTCCCGAGCCCACCTTGCCAAGAAGCACAATATAGGAATGCCCATCAAGATGAAGATTTATATTCCTCAGCGAAAACCCTCCTACACTGAGGCATAAATTTCTGATTTCAAAATCGTTCGGCATTTGAATCTTTTTTTTCCGGGAATATAATCCACCAGACTCTATCAAGCAATTTGAATTGCATGACGGGCTAATTGCGGATCGAGTTTCCCGGTCAAGATTTCCAAATCCATAATCACATATTTAAATCACAATGCCTTCTGAAAGGACAATTCTTCTTGTGCTAGTTGGGACAAATCCGGCCGTAATAACTCGAACTGTGTTCAGCCTGACAAAAGAATCTTCCAATTCGATTCCGGATGAGATCGTCGCTTTGACTAAGTCAAGTGGCAAGGAGGCGATAATAAAGGAACTTTTTCAATCTGGCGTATGGGATGGGATGCTGAAATACCTTGAGATCCCACCGGGTAAATGCGCATTCTCAAGAGATCTTTCATGCATACGCGTAATTCCTTCGCTGGACGCAAAATCCGACAATGAAGAAGTTTCAGCAAGTTATTACAGCGAATCAGCGGCTGATCTCATGATGGAATCTTTGCGCCAGTTCACCGAGAATCAGGATACGAAACTGATACTTACTTTTGATGATGGGGGAGGGGCGATGAGCGTCCTAGCCGCTCTAGCAATGTCAATGCTGGCCAGAACTCAGGACAAAATTTGTCATCTTGGCATAAACCCGCCTTTTGATAATTTCCGGCTCGAGCCCAAATTCTACTATCCCTCCGGGATTATCCATAAATTAGCTGACGATTCAAATATCTCTTCGAATGAGGCGAAAATACAGCTTCGCGATATTCCATTTGCGAGAATACGACATCTCTTCCAAAAGGAGCATTTGCGTCTTC
>CAZXAC010000218.1:0-4465 GCA_964638335.1 uncultured Lentisphaera sp.
GCGGCGCATCAGCTAGAACATTAATAATAAAGGACGAAAAAATGATACGACAATCTATTTGCTTGGTGCCAATTATTTGTTTGGCGTTAGCCTTTCCCAAAAGCATCCATGCTTCTGATATAATTCCCGAAGAGAACGGCAAGGCTGATCCTGATGGGAAAACAATCTGGTACGATGCGAAGCTTCTGGGAGTAATAGGAAAGGGGTGGAATGATACTGAATCTTACTACGATCGTCTCCCGCTGAAAGCAAAGGAAAGCGTCAAAAAAGCTATCTGGGACCTTAGCCATTGCTCTGCCGGAATGCATATACGTTTTGCGACAACCGCGAAGAATCTTCAGGTGCGCTGGACTCTTACAAAAGAGGATTTAGCGATGCCACATATGCCGGCGACTGGTGTTAGCGGCGTGGATCTATATCGCAGGGACAAGAGCGGTGTTTTTAGATTCCTTGGAAATGGCCGCCCAGAACAGGTTTCAAACACTGCTTCCTTCCAGCTGAATTCCAGCGAAGAGTATATCTTGTATCTTCCTTTGTATAATGGAGTTAAACTTGTAGAATTTGGGATTCCAAAAGGTGGAAAACTCTCAAAAGTCCCGCCACCAGATATGTCGCGTTCTATCGTGTTCTACGGAACATCGATAACGCAAGGAGGCTGTGCATCACGTCCAGGAATGGCAACGACGTCTATAGTCAGTCGTGAACTTGATGTTCCTGTGATTAACTTGGGCTTTTCCAGTAATGGCCGGATGGAAATGGAAATTGCTGATTTGCTCTGCGATCTCAATCCGGCTGTATATGTTTTGGACACGCTGTGGAATATGAAACCTGAAATGCTTTCTGAACGCGCAGAGCCGTTCATAAGAAGGCTAAGGAAAGCTAGACCTCTCACCCCCATTCTCCTGGTAGAAGATTCCAACTTTAAAGACCTTCCAACATCGAAGGGCGACATTCTGAGAAAACTTCACGAAAAACTCTGCGCAGAGGGTGACAAGAACCTTTACTTTTTGTCGAACAGCGGAATGCTGGGAAATGATGGTGAAGCAACAGTGGATGGCTGCCATTTTAACGACTTGGGAATGTTTAGACAGGCGACTGTTTTCACTAAATGCCTTAGACCAATATTGGAAAAACAGAAACCGAACATCACGGGCTCAGACAAAGGCAAATAGCTGCGATTGCCCAGCTATATTGGCAATAAATCGGGATCGGGATCGAAAGAAAACAATATGATTTTCAGCCATGAAAGAATTGACGTGTAGCGTGCAGCCATTGAATATTTCGGCTGAGATCGGAATATGTACAGGAAATTGTCGATACCGACCTGTCCACCATAGACCAAATGGCGACGGTGGATACCAACCCAGCCCCCGATGGAATTAGAAAAAAATATATTTATTATGAGACGATTATTACGTTCTCAGTTTTGCTGGAATAATTAGGAGAGTACTTTCACCTCATCTGGGAAAACTAGGGGTGCGTCTGTCATAGCCTGCAATTCTTCGCGGCTGAGCCCCTGCACCATTTCCCGGACAATGAAACCGTTCTTGCTGGTGTCTAAAACGGCCAAATCGGTATAGACTCTTTCAACGACAGCTTTTGCCGTCAAAGGATATGTACATTTTGACACAAGCTTTGATTCGCCTTCTTTAGTTTGATGATGTGTCAATACCATGATTTTCTTTACTCCGGCCACCAGATCCATGGCGCCACCCACTGAAGGGACATCGTCTGGTTCACCTGTCGCCCAATTCGCGATATCTCCATTGAAAGCTACCTGTAATGCGCCAAGAAAACACATGTCCACGTGCCCTGCCCGCATCATGGCGAAACTATCTGCATGGTGAAAAAGTGCGGCACCCTTGAGCAGTTTGATAGGTATCTTCCCAGCGTTTATCAGATCAGGATCACCCGAACCTTCTTTTACTTCTTCAAAACCTATTACGCCGTTTTCAGAATGGAAAAATACCGTTTTTTCACTTGAGACAAATCTGGCGATTTTTGTGGGAATGCCTATTCCAAGATTGATATAAGTACCGTCTGGGATATCACGCTCCGCCCGTCTTGCGATCTCATCACGAGTTAAAGCTTTGTATTTATGAGCAGTTGTCATACGTATCTGACCCCCTTTGCAATAAGTTCACTTTCGTGCGCCGGATTAGGAACTTCCAAGATCTGATCCACGAATATTCCCGGAGTGATCACAATTTCCGGGTCAATACCGCCCGGCTCAACAACCTTGCGCGCCTGAACAATCGTATGTTTGGCGGCCATACACATCAGAGGGCCGAAGTTACGACCTGTGTATCGGTAAGTAAGATTACCGTATATGTCGGCAATATTAGCGGCAACTAATGCGAAATCCGCAGTCAATGCAAGTTCCAATATAGCCTTTTTCCCATTGAACTCTCTCTCCTCCTTGCCTTTTGCCAAGATGGTACCTACTCCGGTCGGAGTATAAAAAGCTGGAATACCAGATCCTCCGGCTTGAATGCGAGCGGCAAGAGTCCCCTGAGGAACTAACTCCAATTCAATCGCTCCTCTTTTGTAGAACTCCGTAAAAACGGTCGAATTGGAGGATTTCGGAAATGAACATACTATCTTGCGGACACGGCCAGCCTCGATCAATGCCGCCAATCCGACATGTCCATTGCCCGCATTATTACTGATTACAGTCAAATCTTTAGATCCATGTTTGATCAATGCGTGAATAAGTTCGATCGGACTTCCGGCTTCACCGAAACCTCCAATCATAACTGAAGCTCCATCATGAATCTTAGATACGGCTTCCGCAGCACTACGTATTGTTTTGTTGAGCACGGTTATTTCATCCCTCTTTCAAGAATTATTGAGATCCCCTGCCCCACGCCAATGCACATGCTTGCCAAGGCATATCTTCCGTTGCATTTCTCCAATTGGCGCATCGCAGTAAGCACAAGCCTGGCGCCGGAAGCCCCAAGCGGATGCCCGATGGCTATCGCACCACCATTTACGTTCACACGTTTATCCTCGGGATCAACGCCCATTTCCTTCAGACATCCAAGCACCTGCACGGCAAAAGCTTCGTTCAATTCGATTACATCCATGTCCTTGATAGACAATCCTGCTCTGGATAGGACTTTTTGAGTCGCGGGAACAGGTCCCATTCCCATGATGCGGGGTTCAACGCCCGCCACGGCACCGGCAACAATCTTTGCTCTTGGCGATATCCCAGCCTTCTCCCCAGCTTCACGGCTGCCCACAATTAAAGCCGCCGCGCCATCATTAACCCCGGAGGCATTCCCAGCAGTCACACAACCGCCCTCGTTTAATGCCCTAAGTTTAGCAAGAGTTTCCAATGTCGTATCAGGTCTTGAATGTTCATCTTTGTCTATCGAAATCACTCCCTTCTTTTTCTTGTCTGGGATTTTTATCGGGCTTATCTCATCTTTATAGAAACCATCCGCGAGAGACTTGGAATATCTTGATTGCGAATTAAATGCAAATCGGTCACACGCTTCTCTTGAGATATTCAGGTTCTTGGCAATATATTCGGCGGTCTGCACCAAACTGTCATTACCGAATTTGTTGACAAACGCGTCATTTGGGAAACGCATCCCAAGTGTTGTATCTTCCACCTTGAATCCACGCCCAAAAGCGGCTTCTGATTTAAGAACAGCGAATGGTGCTCTGCTCATGGATTCCACGCCACCCGCCACGAATAGACTTCCTTCATTGCAACGAATCGCTCTCGCCGCATCCAGCACGGAGGCCATTCCACTGCCGCAGAGCCTGTTGACAGTAATACCGCCAGCAGTGATTGGGATTCCGGCCAGCAGTGCCGCAAAACGCGCGACATTACGTCCGTCTTCACCGGCCTGATTTGCATCGCCGATAATCACGTCTTCGATTTCGCCGGGATTAAATTTATTACTCGACAGCAAAGCTTGAATAACTTGCGCCATCAGGTCATCGGCACGTACACCCGAAAGCTCGCCGCCGTAACGACCAAATGGACTCCTTGTTCCACCATAAATGAAAGCTTCTTTCACGTCAAATTCTCCTTTGTTAAAAGCGAAACTCCCAGCATTGCCCTGCGCTTCAGCCATGGGCTGGGACGATAACGCGGATCTTTGTAAAAATCATGCATCTTTTCCAGTATCTCTAGAATTTTAGCAGGCCCTATCACATCACCAAACTCAAGAGACCCCATAGGATATCCCAAACCGAGTTTTACCGCACGATTGATATCCTCCGGTTCTGCCACTCGTTGCTGAGCAATGTCGCAACTCACATTTACGATGTTCGCAATTACCCGCTGAACCACAAAGCCACAACTATCATTAATCAAAGATACCTTATGACCAGCTTTCATAAACGCATGGCAGACAAAGTATAAAAGTTCCCTGTCAACAACCGGTGACGCCATGAGACATACACGCTCTTTGATACCCAAAATCGTATCCAATGCAATCGTTCTAGTCGG
>CAZXAC010000219.1:0-4460 GCA_964638335.1 uncultured Lentisphaera sp.
CATCGTCTCGTATTTTCTCATGTTCATTCTTACGGCGTCTATCTGCGGTTTCACCATGGCCTGCATTTCCGGTGGTATCGACGCCATGCTTTCATTCAACTGCACTTCAGATTCTTTGATTTTTATGACGGCGTAGCCAGTCATGACTCCAGCGCATACCCTCAGTAGGTCATATGAATCCTTGAATCCATTAGTTTTCGCGATTCCATCCATCTTCTGCATGGGGACATTTTGCATTGCTGCAATAAAAAGACCTGGGTCAGATGCGGTTGAATAATCATTTTGAAGGCTTTCCATGGATGTTTTAAGATGAGGGAAAGTCTTTATAAACGCAATAAGCTCGGATTCCGTCACATCGTAAAATTGCACTTGTTTTGAATTAGACTGGGAAAACAGAGAGAAATTAAATGCTGCGATTGCGCAAAACACCGATAGTACTGTTAAGATGATTCTTTTCATTTTTCTTCTCCCTTTTTTATATCATTTTGTTTTTTCTTGCGTATTTGAATATTCCTCCGGCCTCGATCACGTCTTTAACTGGCCCCAAGTCCTTCAGTTTAAAAATTTCACCTGTGCTAAGTCTTTTTATGTACGCATTTGAGATTGATATCTCAGCCTCTTCTCCAGTTTTGAACTTCCTAGGCAAGCTTATTTCAGATTCAAGTGGATAGACTTCGCCTGTGGATATGCAGTTTCTGAAGAATATTCTGGCAAAAGAATCTGCGATTATAAACTTTGCTCCAGCGGCACCTAGACATATAGGTGCATGTTCTCTGCTTGAGCCGCATCCAAAGTTTCTGCCCGCTAGTATTATGCTGTACTCTGTTTTTGCTTTTCCTTCTTGTATAAATCTTGGATAGCGCTCGGGAAGTCCACACAAGGCATAGGATCCAAGTTTTTCGTATTCCTCCGGAATCGTTGGTACCAAGTTTAGATATTGAGCGGGTATTATCTGATCAGTGTCTATATTGTCGTTAACTACAAAGACTTTGCCTTTTATTATGTTTTTCACTGTATTATCCTCAATTGGGGGATTTGTTATATTCAATATCAAATCTTTATAGATCTCCGGCTGACGCGATTTTCCCCTTCACCGCCGAAGCGGCGGCAGTGTAAGGAGATGCCAATATCGTCTTCGAATTTTTTGATCCCATTCTTCCAGGGAAGTTTCTGTTTGTGGTGCTTATGCATATCTCGTCGTTGTTTGATCTGCCATAAGTGTCAATTGGACCGCCTAGGCATGCGGCACAAGAAGGGGGGGCTGGTTTTTCGCATCCTGATTCTTCGAATATTTGTGTAAGAGTTTTTCCGGCTATTTTTTTTTCTCTAAGAGCTCTTTCCACTTCAACTGTAGCTGGAACTATGAAGGTTGGGACAGCAACCTTTCTTCCGGCAAGAACTGAAGCTGCCATTTCGAAGTCGCTAATCTTTCCTCCAGTGCAACTGCCTATGTAGGAACGGTCTATCTTGTAATCTTTCAGCTCAGAAACTTTTTTTACATTGTCTGGCGAAAATGGAAGGGCTACAACAGGCGCAAATTTCGCTGCTTCGTATTTATGCTCTGATAGGTATTTTGAGTTTTGATCGCTGTAAAAGCATTCGAATGGTTTTGATGTCCTATCTTTTACGTAGGAAATTGTTTTTTCATCAGGCGCAATGATTCCATTTTTGGCGCCAGCTTCAATGGCCATATTGCAGATGGTCATTCTTTCCTCGATTGAAAGAGACTCTATTGTTGATCCGGCAAATTCCATTGCGCAGTAGGTGGCTCCATCAACTCCGATATCTCCTATTATCGAAAGTATTATGTCTTTGCCTGTAACAAATTCAGGCAATTTTCCTTCAATAACGAATTTCATTGACGCTGGCACTTTTATTAAAAGTTTTCCGGCTCCCATAACGAAGCCTGCGTCGGTGTTTCCTATTCCTGTCGCAAATTCTCCGAAAGCTCCGTGAGTGCATGTATGGGAGTCTGTTCCGAAGAGAACTTCTCCTGGTCTGCAATGCCCTTTTTCCGGAAGGGTCAGGTGGCATACTCCAGAATAAGTTTCCGTGCCCGGGTCGTAAAAATAAGGAAGACCTTGCTCTTTTACAAATTCGCGAAGGATGTCGACGTTCCTATGGCACTTTTTATCTGAAGTGAATATATAGTGGTCTGGAATGATGACCACCTTTTCCTTATCCCATACGCGGGCATTACTTCCGAATTCACGTTTGAACACGCCTATGGTCCCCGGACCACAAACATCGTGAGTCATCAATATGTCCGCAGATATCCAGATGTTTTCACCAGGATCGCATCTTTTTTTCCCAGATTTCTTCGCCAATATTTTTTCTGTTATTGTCATTTCCCAAAATGCTCCTTGACATCAATTTGAAATTTTAGCTGATTATTCGGAATTTTATTATTAACACTGCGCATATTTTTAATCGTTTAATGTAAACACTTCATCACATGAGAAAAGAGTACGAAAGATACAAAGCATTAGCCTAAGTTTCAAGCCTGGAATCGAAAAAAATCACAGAAGCTGAATCATTATACTGATTTGCATCCAAAGAGTTAGGAAAGACAAGAGATATTTTGATGGATGTTTTGGTAAATTGATTGAAGGGCGATTATTTTTCGAAGTAAGTATATCCACGCATTCCATTTTCGTATGCATCCATTATTTCTTTTCGTTCCTGCGGCGAGATTAGACCTTTTTGTACGGCCTGTTCAGCTTTTTCTCTGAATTGTAGAACAAGCGATTTTGTGTCGTATTCAACATATGACAGGACATCTGAAACGCTATCTCCCTGCAGTTCTCGGACTATCTCGTAGCCACCGTTTCCGTCCTTAGCTTTTACTGTTACAACGTTTGTGTCTCCCATTAGGTTATGCAGATCTCCCAAAGTTTCCTGGTATGCACCAACCAAAAATGCCCCTAGATAATATTCCTCATTGGTTTTCAGCTTATGCAGCATTATAGAATTCTTTATTTCGTGTGTTCCTATGAATTTATCTATTTTCCCCTCGCAGTCGCAGGTTATATCTGAAAGCAAAGCTCTGTGAACAGGCGGCTCATCAAGTCTGTGTATTGGCATTATTGGAAACAATTGATTTATGGCCCAAGAGTCTGGAAGAGACTGAAACACGCTGAAGTTGCAGTAATATATGTCGGCAAGGACGTCTTCAATATTTTCAAATTCTTTTGGAGTCACCTTGAGCTTGTGTATTATATCCTTCGATATTGTGGTGACAATTTTCCAGAATATATTGTCTGCAATCGCTCTCTCTCTAAGGCTGACCTGTCCGTTTTTGAAGAGCTGACGTATTTCGTCTCTGTAGAAAAGGGCATCATGAAAATATTCCTGGACATTCTTTACATTGATTCCCTTGTGAACATCGAGGAGATTCTGTATCATCTTGTGAACCTTTTTTACTTCACGCCTGTCCGGGATCTCTTGGGGTTCATAAGTGCTGTAGTCTAGGACGTTGAAAAGCAGGACTGAGTAATATGCAACAATAGCCCTTCCGCATTCGGTCACTATCACTGGATGGTCAATCCCTTTCTCATCTAGAATCGACATTACCACTTCGATGATGTCAGCGCAGTACTCCTCTAGCGTGTAATTCGTACTGCTTGGAAAGTTTGTATGGGAGCCATCATAGTCTACCGCTAGACCACCACCAACGTCAAGATATCGCATTTTTGCGCCTTCCGAACAAAGTTCGCAGTATATTCTGCATGCCTCCGATACAGCTGAGCGAATTTCGCGAATATTCGGAATCTGTGAACCAAGGTGATAGTGTAAAAGCTGAAGGCAGTCGAGAAAATTTGCATTTTTCATAATATCTACGGCATCGACAACTTGAGACAATGTAAGCCCGAAAACGCTTCGATCTCCACCTGAGTCAGACCAGTGTCCGCCGGATTTTGATGAAAGCTTTATTCTCACCCCTAGATTGGGCTTTATGTTAAGTTTCTTTGATCTCTCTATTATAAGAGGTATTTCGCTGGGCATCTCTATCACGATGAAGCATCTTATGCCAATCTTCGTTGCGTATAGGGCAAGATCGACAAATTCTTCGTCCTTATATCCGTTGCATATCAGACAGGCTTCTGGAGATTTCAACATTGAGAGCGCAGTTATGAGCTCTGCCTTACTGCCGGCCTCCAAACCGTGATGGTAGGTTGCTCCAAACTTGCAGACCTCCTCCACTACTTGCTGCTGTTGGTTCACCTTTATTGGATAAACAGCCCTAAAAGAGCCCTTGTATCCAAAATGTTCGATAGTGTTCTTGAAACTTTCGTGAAGCATTTTTATTCTGGAGTCAAGAATATCTCCGATTCTCAGCAAGACAGGCATTGACAATCCTCTCTCTTTTATGCCGGATATTACGTCCATGAGACTGACAGGATTGCCTGAACTTTTTCCGTTTGGATAGACCTGTAGATGTCCATTTTCAGATATATCAA
>CAZXAC010000220.1:0-4451 GCA_964638335.1 uncultured Lentisphaera sp.
CACGAAAAATTACGACCTCGCGCTATATCCCATCCCCCGCGCCGAATCTGTGCCGAAAGAATTGCGGGAAATTGTGAATAATCCTATCTTCCGTATAGATGAATTAACGCTCGATACAGTGCGGGCACGGACTTATGAAGTTCAGGACGCCGGCGATATTTCGGGCCCACGAATGCACTTCAGCGTGCTGTACGGTGATACTTTGGTGGACCTCAATGTGAAAGGCGCCTCAGCAGAAGCGATGTTTGATATCCTGCAACAGATTGGAATACACTAAATATCCAGAGGCGGAGTGGTTTGCATAAATCGCTCTGTCTTTTTCTTGCTCCATTATCTATCCTGCATATTGACATATCAGTCTATTGGTAGTAGACTGAAAATATAAGTCGATATGCAATAGACTGGAGGAGGCATAATCACATGAATGAATACAGACTTGCACAGGGTGAGGCGAAATTCGCCGAGCTGATCTGGCTCTACGAGCCTATTACTTCCATGGAGCTCGTGAAGCTGTGTGAAAAAGAGATGAATTGGAAGAAGTCCACAACATATACCGTGCTAAAGAAGCTGTGCGACAAAGGTATCTTTCGAAACGACAATACGCTCGTATCTTCCTTGATAACAAAGGATGAGTTTTACGCAAGGAAGAGCCGCCGTTTTGTCGAGGACACCTTCGGCGGGTCGCTCCCGAAATTCATAACCGCTTTCATTGGTGGCGGCAAGCTCAGCGACAAGCAGGCCCAAGAGCTTAAAAAGCTGATTGACCAGCATAAGGAGGTATAGCCGTGGAGGATTTGTTTATATCTGTTTTGAATATGAGCCTGACGGCAAGCTATGTAATCGCTGCCATTATGCTGGCGCGGTTATTCTTGAAAAAGACTCCGAAGGTAATCTCATATATACTTTGGGCGGTTGCAGGCTTCCGGCTTATGTTCCCGTTCTCGTTTGAGAGTGTATTCAGCCTGATTCCGTTTAAGTCGCAACCAATACCGCAGACTGCCGCTTTGGGGGAAAACGTTTCATTTGGTTCCGCTGCCGGTGCAGCGCTGCGATCTGTCGGCGATGCGGCAAACGGCGGTCTTGGAACAGTAACGGTGTATCTCGGCAAGACGGCCGACGGATACCCCGTTACCACCGAGGCATACCATTCCGAAGTATGGTTGATGTTCGGCAGCTACCTTTGGCTTATTGGTATTGCAACATTGCTGATTTATAGCGTTGTTTCCATCATCCTACTCAAACGACGTCTGCGCGGTGCTGTCTTAACTGAGGGTGACATATACGAAGCCGAGAACCTGAAGACGCCTTTTGTGCTTGGCTTTTTCCGTCCGAAAATTTATATCCCTTCAGGACTTTCTGCAGAAGAAAAGAGCTATATCATACTCCATGAGCGGACGCACATCAGGCGCTTTGACCATGTGGTGAAGCTGGCTGCGTTCCTTATTCTCTGCGTCCATTGGTTCAATCCACTCGTATGGGGGGCCTTTCTGTTGATGAGCGCGGACATGGAGATGTCCTGCGATGAACGAGTCTTGAAGGAAATGGACGGCGATATAAAGAAGGCGTATTCCATATCCCTGCTGTCCTTGGCAACAGGTCGGAGCCTAATTAACGGCAGCCCGCTCGCATTTGGTGAGGGAAATATTAAAGGGCGGATAAAGAATGTACTCAACTTCAAAAAGCCAACAGCTTGGGTTATCGTACTTTCAGTCGCACTTGTCGCAGTCTTGAGTGTGGGGTTTGCGGCAAACAGAACAACTCCCGACAACTCGTCCGATTGGGACATATATGATTTCCCGAATTATTTATACGACCGCGCTACGCTGGTCACCGAAGCCGAAGTTTACCCGCCATCCTTCGAAGCCATCAATGCCAAGCTTACGAACAAGGAAATGGAAGGCGGCTTGAGACATGGAAAGAAATTTACTCTTGTAAAGCAGTCCGGTAATGACTGGCGTATCGTTCCTTTCGCGGAAGGCCGTATATTCACTGACGAAGCACTGAATTTAGCCGTCGGAGAAAGCTATACCTACACGATAACGCCCGATATGCTTGCCGGTAAGCTTGACGCCGGTAATTACCGCATCATTACCGACGTTTGGTATGCCAATGAACAGCCGCCGACAGTGCGCACAGTCTGGGCAGATTTTGTTATAGATACCTCGCCCACATTCCAAATATCACTGGATAATGTCCGTACTTTGGCGCAAAAGGGCAACGCGCTGACTTTTGAGGATTTCAAGGATTTCAAAGGCGCGGACGCCAGCTCCACCATCAATTATCACATCATGGTCTACGGTGTTGAGGGTGGGTATCGCCTTATCGTGCGCTCTGATGGTAATACGTTAGATAGCGCAGACCTTGAGCGGATATGGGACAGCGGCGGCAGCGGCATCGATATCCGATATAACGATGTAGATGAATTTGTAAAGAAGCACCCTTCATCAGAGGCAACTAAATTGGAACCTACTACCCCTAAATTATCGCTTGAGCAAGAGGTAGGCGTCGATATGGCGGAACTTGACTACGCCTCAGACGATGTTGTGATTTTCCACGACTATTTCGGGCTTTTTGTATACGACCTTAATTCAAATAAAATCGTCCGCAGTTTGGACTTAAAACCAATTGGATGTAACGCAACGCAGGGCGACGATTACTGTGAGGTTACAGTCAGCGCAGATGGAAGCACGGTGCAGCTTCACCCATTGAGTAGCAAAAATATGTATATCTATACCTTTTCGGACAATACCCTGCTGGAAATAGCTTATGAGCGGATGGAGAATCGGTTTACTGACTTTGTTGACATAGTTGATGTAATCGATTATCAAAAAGCGGGAAATTACAGCCATGCCGCTGTCAAATTTGATACTGGCGAATATGGATATCTTCACACCTCCGACTGGACGTTGGGCACGCTCAGTTACGTGCGGGGAGGCGATATGATGCATAGATTGTTTAATTTTGGTGAATCGTCATCTACACCGGCGGAAAATACAATTTATAACGTCACCGATAGCGAGATTAGCTCGGCAAAAGACTCCGCTTTATCGTATTATGAAAATACTGTTTTCAAGGGCCGTGTAACCGAAATTTCTCAGATAACCGACGTAACTAAATTCGAATCGGCTGTAATCCCTCATAAGGAAAAAGATGTTGTGATCGCATTTTATGTTGTCATGTCCGACAACGCAAAGCGAATGATTGTCCTTACGAAGGAAAAAGACGGAGAATGGGAAGTTATCAATGAGGGTGTTTGACAAACGATGACGGTTTCTTCACTGCTTTTTCAAGATCGCCGGTAAATGTGATAGAATAGCAGAGAGATACAGAAAGACGAACAGGAATTTATTAGGGGAAGATGATGTAGAAAAAGTTAATCATAATTGCCGTTTATTCCTTTAACTTTGGTTTTGCTGATTCCAGGAATTGAAGTTAAAGTACATGGAATGACAGTGTAAAAAAACGTGACATTAGTGCCTCGTAAAACTTTGGGCAAATATTTAGAAAACTATAGCCTATAAGGAAAAGCAGACATCTACTCACATAATTGTGAATGGATGTCTGCTTTCCTTGTTGCCCCGTACCGGTTACCCCTCGGCTCAGTATTTGTACCTATGGGTAGTAACCCTTCGGATTACCGGCTTTAAACTTTCAATAATGGTCAGGGTGACAGGAATTGAACGCCTTATTATGGATTTGGGGGGATAATTGGGTCAACAGGATAGAATATATCAAATACGAACAACAATCTTATAGGGTCGGTAGGGTGAAATACTTCCACTGCACTTATAGCGTTTAATGTTACTGCAACCTCAGAATTTGATTGAACTGTCATATCGGTTTCTTCTTCCACATCACCAAATACTGTAAAGGAGACAGGTACTGCTGAAAAATTCCTTACTAATATACTGCCGGATGGGAATCGGGAAGAATTTTGTGCTATACCAATTTGTGCTGAAGAACAACCTTGAAATTCACTTGCCTTAAAGATTGTATCTGTACTTGGTTCATTTGTTGCTTTCTTTATCAGATTTAAGGAAAACTTTTCGTGAACTAAACAGCATTCACCGCATTTTTCTACTGTACTGTCCGGCAACCGTTTGAAACGAGATGAAAAAACTGGTTTTCTAAATGATTTACTCATTTATACACCTCCTTTTGGGATACCTTGTCTGCTTTTCTTAATATATAGTATTAAGGCAGTGTATATTTGGTGCGTTTGTGGTTATTAAAAGTCCTGATAAAGTTTTCTTAAAAAATAAAAGAAGTGCCTTAAAGCACTCTGATTACTTAGATGGTCTGGGTGACAGGAATTGAACCTGCGACCTCTTGAACCCCATTCAAGCGCGCTACCAAGCTGCGCCACACCCAGAAAAATATTCTTATATCATTTCTGACACCTATTGAATATATCATAAAAAAGTATAAATTTCAAGAACATATTTTGCCGG
>CAZXAC010000221.1:0-4440 GCA_964638335.1 uncultured Lentisphaera sp.
TATTTTCGTGAACATTGTCGGATCCTTCGACAGAATTACCGGTGCGAGACTCGCAGCTTTATCAACCAGAATCATCTCAGATCCGCCGCCGCTTGGACTCTTATCCTGAGCTTCAAGCACAGCAGAGCCTGCGGAAAACATTAGAGCAAGCGAACACACAAACCTAAATAATCTCAACATATAAAAACCCCTTATCTTTTAGCGATATTTTTTCTGTCTCTCTAAAAACAGCCTTGCAACAAAACTCTAAATTCCCTTCATTCTGATTCCCTGTCCTGACCCGGCATCGGTTTTTTTACCATTGACTTCTGCTGGCGTAATCTTTTTTCCAAAATCGCCTTGTGGTCGGAATCAGGATGGATATATCCCATATATTCGTTAGAAACATTTGTGATCATCTTTTTATTCAGCGCCTGTGGATGTTTCTTGACGATGTCTTCGATTTGATTCCAGTTCGCCCTCATCTTCTCTTTGAGTTCAGGATCCGGATTCTTGGCCGTGATTATCTGGTTTGCCAAAATTTGATTTTCGGTGTTCAAACGCAGATAGTCAAGCCCAGCTCTTACAAAGGCAACCCTGTCGGAATATTCCTTTCCGGCCTTGGAAGTCTTTTCTGCGGCCTTGTCGAGGAGAGCGTATGCCTCTTTGAAGAACTCAGGACTGAATGACTCAATCCAAGACTTGCCCCCCTTCTGCTGCCTGGCCTCTTGTCTTTCGTATGTCTGTATCTCGTAGTTATTCTTTTCGAGCATTGTCCAGTAGGCCTTGATATCTTCTGCAGCCGGACCGAATCCAGATTTGTAGTAATCATCCATTATCTCATCTATCTTCAGGTCTGGATTCCAGGTAAGCTGGGTTAAAAGATAATACAGCGGACCCTGTGTCGCCCAATGGCAAACTATCACATCTGGCGAAATTCCTAAAACGCCGATGGCGGCTATTCTCTTATACACCTCACCTGCCTTGACGATAACTGCAGGGCCACCTGTCTTCCATCTACCCCAATCTGGAATTCCCGGCCTCCATATCTGATTTTTGGTCTTTTTAGACCAAGCCTCAAATGTGTCAATGAACTTTGCCTCAACAGGGGAATATGTGTCAAAGGCATCAGGGTCCATCAGAAATGCAGCACAATTGACAATCACGACATTATCATCCGGTACGGCCTTTATCGGGGCTGGGCGACAAAACCCTGAAGCCCGAATCTGTACCAGATAATCCTTGTCCGGATATTTCTCCTTCAACTTGCGGGCAAGCATGTTTGCAAGCATAACTTGCCGATCGGACATGGCATAGCCGTTGATCTTGGTGTCATCGTACATAATTACGCGGTGCTCGGCTTCGGGGCTATCCCAGGCCCGACATTTCTCGCATACGCAGTACCCCCTGCCAAAACCGTCGTTGAAGGAAGCGATAAACACTCTGCGGTGCGGATTTTTTTCTATTATATCAGCAACATCTCTAAGCCACTGATCCCAGACTGCCGGATTCGAGTCGCACAATTTCGCATCACATTCGCGATCCCCTTTGTCATCCCTTGTCCCATTGGGCTGCAAGGCGAAGTATTCAGGATGAGTTTTAAAGAAACGCGGATACCAGTCAACAAAACCATGTCCAAATGGCACGTACAATGAATCAAGCTGAACTCTCTGCCTGCGCACCCAGTCCCCAGAAGCCGTGCCAGGAGCACCTCCTTGCTTGTAAATCGCCTGATGGGCAAAAAGACTTTGACGCATGCGAATCTTTGGGGTGTAGCGGAACTCGAACGGTTTCAACGCGATCCGCTCCTGTTTGGGAATAACTTCCCCATCATTTCCAGGCCAGATCCAGCGGATCCCAAGCTTGTCCTGCAGGAAGGAATAAACTGCATTCACTGTACCGTATTCAAACTGATAGCCTTCAACATCCCTGTCCCCGAACTGGAACCCTGCCAGATAACTCGAACGCTCCTCCTTAGTCGTTCCACCTTTGATATTCATCGCCTTCGGATCCCAGACATCGTGTCCGACTATCGCAAGATTTCTGCCATCGCATTTGATGAGTATTTCTTCTGGATGCTTGAATTCAAAATCTGTCCCAGGAAATACTTCCTTCAATTTCGACTGGAACCCAACCCAGATCGCATGTGCAGGAAGAGAATTCGGCGCGCCCTCAATGATCTCCGGTTTTACGCCACTGACTTTCCAGATGTATTCGGCAAGATCGGTAGCGGCGATCTTAGTGTACATTGTCGGATCCTTCGGCAGAATTATCGATGCGAAACTCGCAGCTTTATCAACCAGAATCATCTCAGACCTGCCGCCACTTGAGCTCTTATCCTGAGCTTCAAGCACAGCAGATCCTGCGGAAAACATTAAAGCCAGCGCACACACAAACCTAAACAATCTCAACATGTTTCAACTCCTATTATCTTTGAAATACTTTTCTGATCTAAACAATTTCGTCCTCATTTCCCATATTGTTTAGCTAGGAAACCTTAATATTCAAGGAAGCTTAACTACTGGTCTTGCTTCTTTCATAATCTCATCCCTCAGAGACTTATCAAAATTGGGGTCGTCAAGAAACTGCTGCGCCTGTTTTATATCTGAAATTTTTAAATCACTGTATACTTCGCGCATAAGTTCCTTTTGTACCAAAAGATCTTGAACAGTATTTAGAAATTCCATTGCCTTTTCAGGACCTCTCTCAGCCAAAAAATGGCTCATATGTGAAAAAGCCATGTTTTTTTCGTGCCTTTCATGAATTTCATTGCTAAGCTCTAAGGCAATGGAGATATTACCATCAAAACACGATTTAAAAATGCAAACATTTAAAGCCTTATCCTTTCCTATTCCAGACTCTAAACTCCTGACCCATGACAAAGTTGAGTCCTTATCTTTCATCATCAAATTATGTGTCAAACTATTTATTGCTGAATTTTTATACTCGCCAGCTTCCATTTGTAGAACCCAGATTTTTGCCGCTTCCGGATCATTTCGAGCCCATTCTCCTAAAACACTAAAAAGAGGTGAAAAATAAATATCTTCATTAAGTTTTATTGCCCATTCAGCTGCGGCAAGTGGATCTTTTTTTGCCAATTCTAAAGAAAATGCCGAAGCTGCCGCTTCAATTGCTTTTTTTTGTCCTGGATATTTTACTGGATCCATCTGCATAACCCAGTTTTTCGCCGATTCCAAATCTTTACGAGCCCATTCTTCAACAGCATAACGAATCGGCCAGGAATTATCTCCTTTTAATTGGATAGCCCAATTAATAACTGAGGACGGATCTTCTGCCGACCATCTCTTCACAAACTCCATCATTTTAGGATCGAACTTGCCACCTATCGAGCTAAACTTTTTGACCCATTCCTTTGCGGCTTCAAAATCTTTTTCCATCAATACTGAAAGGACAGGACCAATAGCGTGGTCTATAAATGTTTGCTCGGGAAGTTGCATAGCCCAGTTTGCGGCAGAATTGTAATCATCCTTCAACCACTTGGTTAAAAACCCTTTAATTCCTATGCCATTTTCTTTGGAATATCTGAGGAGCAAATCAGCACCAACAGCAGGATCCTTGTTCACCCATTCGACAGCTACTATCCCCAGTCCTAGAATAAATCTTTTCCTGGTTTTTAAATTTTTGCCTTCGGTTTCCTCTTCTTTAAATTGCATTTCAACCCATTTCGTTGCGGCCTCAAGATCCCTCTTAGCCCATCCCTTCATTATTATGGGAAACACCTTATTACCATTATCGACCGATAGTTTCCCGAGCCAATCCATTGCGACATCAATATCTTTATTTGCCATTACGCCTGCTATTGCCTTTAATGCCTCCCCCCTATGGAAGAAACCGTCTATATTCAACGCCCATTCCGTAGCCGCATCGGGGTCCGATTCAGCCCATATTTTTGCCAGTACAACAATGCCGCTTTCATTTTTAGATACCCACTCCTTTGCTAATTCTATATCAATCTTGAACAATTCCCTAAGCAAATTTTCCTGTTTAAGTTGATCTTTGTTTTTATTGCTCTGGCTGGCACACAAGATGTCAAGTTCGGAGATTATTTTATCTGCTTCAATCCTGCTATTTGGGGTTAGCGGACTTTTGCCTGAAACCGATGACTTATTTTTGGCAAGCTCCTTTGCGATATTCGCTGGTTGGTCTGAGCTTCCGATCTTTTCCCGATTCTTATAAAATATCGCAAAGGCCGTGATGGTGATTATTATCCCAAATACCGATAATGAACACATGACTAACTTACTTTTACCAGATAAAATCTTCACTTTTCCTCCTAGGTAATAATTTCTAAAACCAATTTCAAGGATTGCCTGAACACTCTTCAATGACTTCCCTTGCTATCTTCGTCCAAGCATCAAATCTCTCTGGCTTGTTCTCGCATGTGTGAGTGTCCTTCAGGATCATTTCAAGGACACATGAGTTGGCCTTAGTCACCTCGAC
>CAZXAC010000222.1:0-4437 GCA_964638335.1 uncultured Lentisphaera sp.
ATTTAAATTCATAAGACTCAATTATCCCAATGGAGATATGGTTGGGCACACTGGCAATTATCAGGCGGCGCTGACCGCAGTCTCGTGTCTCGACATCTGCATCGGAAGAGTTATGGAAGCGGTGAAGGATGCTGGTGGAATAATGGTAATAAGCGCAGACCATGGCAATGCTGATGACATGTATGAGCATGATAAAAAGACTGGAGCCGTTTCAATAGATAAAAAGACGGGAGAACCCAGACGCAAGACAAGCCATTCGCTCAATCCGGTTCCATGCATAATATATGATCCGGAATCAAAGGGCGAATACTCAGCGGAATTAAAGTCCGGGCTCGGAATAAGTTCCCTCGCCGCGACATGCATGGAACTTCTCGGATTCCGTCCTCCAGAGGATTACGACTCTTCGCTATTAGATTTTAAGCCTTGATTATATAGCGTTTTTCTGATCACTTCTGATTGCGGGTCAAATTCATGCCAAGAACGACCCTATCTGATATATCAATACGGCCAAAATATAAGCAAAAAGGGTGCTGTACACCGTAGAGAAGACAGCCCATTTCCAAGAAGCCGTCTCTTTCTTTATTGTCACGACTGTCGGCAGACAAGGCGCATATACCATAACGAAAACAATAAGCGCGAACGCCCTTAGCGGGTTCCATGCTGGATCTGAAGACAATCTCTGAGAAAGGGGTTCGGATTCATCAGGAGATACGTCTCCTATGGAATATGCCGTAGCCATTGTAGAGACTACGACTTCCTTTGCGGCAAAGCCGCCAATCAACGCGATATTTTCCTTCCACTCGAAACCGGCAAGAGACGATATTGGAACGAGGATTCTGCCCGCCCTTCCAGCAAAAGAATTTTTAAGCAATTCGTCTGGGGAATCGCCTGTTTTCGGAAAACTCATTGCAAGCCAAAGCATGACATTTATTAAGAGGATTATGGTTCCAGCCTTCTTTACGTACATCCAAGTTCTCTGCAAAGAATGCATAAGTATTCCTCTTAAAGTCGGCATATGATATACTGGAAGTTCCATTACAAATGGGGTCTGTTCTCCCTTTATGATAAATTTTCTCAGCATGAAAGCGGCAGAGAGGGTGAAAACCCAGGAGAGAAGCCATATTAAAAACATCATTTGGCTTCTCGCGTTCGCGAAAAATGCCGCAATGAGCATGGCATAAACAGGAAGTTTTGCCCCACAATTCATCATAGGAGCCACTAGTATGGTTACTAGGCGATCCTTCTCTTCTCGCATGGTCCTGGCCGCCATTATTCCAGGAACAGCGCATCCCCCTCCTCCTATGCCTCCGGTGAGAAGCAATGGCAATATCGATTTACCTTGAAGTCCAAAGACTCTGAGAACCCTGTCCAATATGAAGGCAACCCTTGCCATGTAGCCAGTATCTTCTATAGCGGCGATGAAGAGGAACATGAAGAATATCAAAGGAACGAAAGCGAGCACGCCTCCGACGCCGGATATTATTCCGTCCGCAAGCAAAGATCTAATGAACTCGTTAGAAATTTTTGAATTGGCTGCATTTCTTAAAACTTCAAAAAACTGCTCAAGGGCTCCATTTGGACTGGCGAATTCTCCGTTTAAAAGAGGTATCCATTTCCAATCCTCTGAAATAACAAAAACCGAACTGAACAGCAGGTACACGACAAAAAAAAGAATCAATGGTCCAAAAAGGCGGTTACATACGATCTCATCAATTCTGTCGGAAAGAATTCTTTTTCTCTCCTCACTCATCTTGACGCAATCCCTGTAAGCGCCGGCCGAAACTGAATAGTATGCCTCCACGACGGCAGTCCTAGAATCATCCCCAGAATGTGTCTCAAGGAAATTTTTAGACTTTTTCACTATTGCGAATATCGCAGATTGATTTGGATCATCCTTAAAACTTTCCACCACCAGCGGATCATCTTCAAGAAGCTTTAACGATAACCATCGGGCCGGCAAATCCCCGACCTGCGAGGAAGAGGATATCGCCTTTTCAATTGGGAGGATAGCTTCCGTTATCGCATGAGGCAAGGATAATGGTTTCGCCTCATTCTTTTCTTTCATCGCCTCGTGACAGGCTTTCTTTAATTCTTCTATGCCACGTCCGCTTTTTGCCACCGTCGGGACAACTTTTACTCCGAATATCTGGGAAAGCCTGAGGTGGTCGACGGCAATGCCTCTGTCTTCCGCGGAATCCACCATATTAAGGGCTATTATGAATGGCACCTTCAAAGTTATCAATTGAACTGTCAGATACAGATTTCGTTCAAGATTGCCAGCATCAACCACGTTAATGAGAAGATCCGGAGATCTTTTTAATATAAAATCTCTTGCAACTATTTCTTCAGGTGAATAAGCAGTCAAGGAATATGTTCCCGGAAGATCTATCACTTCGATATTTTCCCCAGAAAAATCAGCCCTTCCCTCAGCATATTCAACGGTTATTCCTGGATAATTCGCAACGTGGCGATTCGAACCAGTTATCGCATTGAATATGGAGGTCTTTCCCGAATTCGGGTTCCCGGCTATCGCTACTGTTCTGAGCTTCTTTTCAGTCATCGCAAGGCTCCACTTCTATAAGTCTGCCCTCAGCCACACGCAGAGCCAATGAATATCCCTTAACTCTTATTTGTATAGGATCCTTAAGGGGCGCGTAACGTTCAACCAATATTTTACCTCCACGTCCAACTCCCATATCAAGAAGCCGTTGCTTTATCGCGCCCCCGCCAGATATTCTTTTTATCATCAAACTTTGTCCCTCATGAGATTCAGAAAGAGTCATTTTTATGCTCCTAATTATTAATTAGTCTTGCCTAATTAGTATATTACGCTAAAAACAAAAGTCAAAAACAATCGAAAAACTGAAGACAATTATTGCTCGCCGTACTACATGGGATCCAAAGAAGAGAGCTTGAAAAACTTCTATTTGCCAGAATTAATATTTTTTTTGAGTTCCCTTTCCGCCCACACCCTGTATCGGCTGTCTGATGGAGCATTGTCAAGAATCTGCGACAACAACTCCTTGGCGGAAGGATCAGCATTTATTTTTCTTTCGGCGTATTCATTGTATAGGGAATCACACTTGGAGAGCAGTTTTTGCCTTATGGCTTCTCTCTTCGCCGAAAGATGCGAAGTATCTATATCGGGATCAAAAAATGCGACAAGATCGCATATGTTTGAGATGCTGTCGTATTTCTTAAGATTTTCGAGGCTGGCGCTGTCGTCAAGATCTGAAATTCGTTGTTTTATAGTCGCCCCTATTTGATTGGCAATACGTTCAATGGTGTCTCTTAGTGCGGCTATGCGTTTCTGTGGCATTGAAGCTATTATCTGGACCATTGACAACATGGCGCTTTCGTCATTAATATCCGTTTTCCATTTCGACAATGCTTCAAGTATTTTCGCCGCGGAGTCCATGTTTGCAAAAATTTCAGAGGATTTTTTGTTTAGCAGTTCTCCTGTTTGAGGGTCAAAGACTGAAACATCTTCAATCGACTTATTTATTTCAGCAAGTTCAACTTTCATTTGAGAAAGTATTTCGGTTGAAAGTTCTTCTTCAGACAAACGCCTTCCTATGATTTTGATCTTCTGTCCGGTTTCAGCTTCTTTAAGCCTATTTTCGCATAGAACCAGAAGCCCCTTCATTTCGGAATCCTTAATCTTATCTGACAAGCTTCCGAGGATTTTAACGGACTTATCCCAATCTTCCTGAGTCCAAGCATCATTCAGTTCAGTAAAGTTTTTATAGTAACTCGCAAGAGAATCTATTTTTTTCATTAGATGTACTGATTCAACTGTAAACAATGAATGTTCTGGCATCTTAAGTGGTCCCGGCACCGTTTCAATCTTCTTCTTGGCCTCAGAAAGTTCGCGCCCGGCCATATCTAGATATGACAGATATGAATTCAGTGTCAACGTAGGGTTTTTAGATCCGAGCAGTTGTCCGACAAAATCATTTCGAAGAAGATTTGCTTCGTGCAAGGACACGATTCTGCTATGGAACGCAAGAGCTTCTATGGCATCCGCTTCCGCCTGTATCTGTTCTGAGGCCTCCTTGAAGGCATCACCGTCAGAGGATATCGCGCAGACAGCATCAAAAACATTTCCTGAGAGCAGAAGCTCATGAATCCTCTGCTTTGATTTTTCAATGTTTTCTCCATAAACAGCTCTCGCCAAGGAGCCGTCCTTGGAAGAATGTTTTAGAAGAAAAATGTCGGCTATCAAAAGAACAGATATGGCGAACATCGCAAGGATTACCACGTTTATTAATATTCCAAAATTATTTCTTTGAACCGAATGGAGAGCTTCTCCTGACGACGAAGAAAAGATTATGCCAATTTCGCCGACGCGATAATGCTCCGACAGGTCGACGATTGTTTTCGCTCGTATTACGGAACCGTCTCCGGTCGTCATCTGATCTGATTCCGGACTAATCA
>CAZXAC010000223.1:0-4403 GCA_964638335.1 uncultured Lentisphaera sp.
GAAGGAAACTCCCTTCATATCGGCCGCTGAAGTCGGGATAAACATCAACCGTGAGGCATGGCTCTATTTCTCACCTCATGTCGGAAGCTATGTCGGGGGCGACATAACCGCCGGAATACTCTGCACAGACCTGGCAACCGACAACAAGGAGGTCAGCCTCTTCATAGACATTGGAACAAACGGAGAAATTGTCATAGGAAATTCTGATTTCATGATGACATGTGCTTGTTCTGCCGGACCCGCATTTGAAGGCGGCGGCATAGAATTCGGAATGCGTGCTGCCCTCGGCGCCATAGAGAAGGCCGAAGTCGACATGGAAACAGGGGAGACAAGATACGAAACAATCGGCAACATCAAGCCGAAGGGAATCTGCGGTTCTGGAATGATCTCTTTGCTCGCAAATCTTTTCCTCACTGGCTGGATCGATGAATCTGGAAAATTCAACAGGCAAAGAAAATCTGATCTGATAATCGTAGAAGGCCGTTTCGCCAAATACGTAATAGTCCCTGCATCGGAAAGCGCTTCCGGAAAAGATATAACCATCAGCGAGACCGATATAGAGAACATTCTTCGAGCAAAGGCCGCAATCTATTCTGCCTGCAGGCTGATGCTTGAGCAGGTGGACATGGATTTTGAAAATCTGGGGACAATATACATAGCCGGAGGATTCGGCAGATCCCTTGACTTGGAAAAGGCCATGGTCATCGGCCTTGTACCTGACTTGCCAAGAGAAAAATACAAATATATCGGCAACGCCTCTTTGATGGGCACATACATGGTGCTCCTCTCAAAGGAATTCCGAGAAAAACAGCTCGAACTAGCCAGAAAAATGACCTACTTGGAACTAAACACAGCACCTTCATATATGGACCAGTATATGGGAGCACTTTTCCTTCCCCATACGGATATCAGAAAATTCCCAACCGTCAAAAAGATGAAGGATGTCTTTTCCGCTGGAAAGAAAAAGCCATAACCGGAAAGCAATATAAATGTCAAAGTCTGAAGGAATGAATGAGGCTGCAAGGATCGCGATTGCAAAACTCGCAGATGCGGACCTCGCAGCACGCGCCGAAAATCTTGGCTTCAGTTTCCTCGACAGGAACACGATCCTTATAAGAGCATTTGGCTCCGAACTCACTGTTGACCTGAGGAATTTCGAAGTAAGAACACAAAAGACCGGACTTGCCGTCAAACCCGATCTCAAGATCATCATTCTCCATTATCTCTTGTGCGAAAATAATTTTTCCGAGACCGGACAACTTATAACTTTCAGGGATCTTCCGGGAGGACAGTTTTATCTTGAGCCATACAGGTCGAGAAGTGTCAATATCCTTTCTTCAATCATCAAGAACGATATTCAGAGGCTGAAGAAGAATCTAGATCGTCTTGAATGGAAAGAGACTTCTCCTGGCGACATCGGCGCAAAAATCCACGTAATTGGAAAGATCAACGCGACTCTCGTCTATTACGTCGGCGACGAAGAAATGCCCGCATCGGCGGACATCCTTTACGATTCCTCCATAAAAAAGGTATTCAACACAGAAGATGTGACGGTAATAGCCTCCCTGATATGCCGAAGCCTGCTACAAATCTAATACTGAGTTGCATTCAAAGAGATAGTAAACCCGCCTAGAGCTATCATAAAAAAAGCTCCACGGAAACCGTGGAGCTTTTTTTTTAAATCGATATATGTGAGCCAATTGCAAAATTGCCGATGGAACGCCGATCCTATGACCGGCTTCAAAGCCAGCCATAGGGCTGGCGATCCCGTTAAAAGGCAATTTTGCAATTACCTCATGTATCTGTTATCAGACCATATATTTCCCTCTAGGGGTATAATGCGTATGCAGGAGCTCATGTGCCGTATGGCCGCATGGACCGTCTTTCAGGAAATTGGTATATAGTTCTATCACGGCCTTGTTTTCATGTGATTTCCTGACTTCATACGCCTGATCTTCCGAGTATATGGCTTTCGCCCTCTTCGCACGTATTTCCGGACTTGTCGGAATCGGCTGTCCACCACCACCTAGACATCCACCAGGACATGCCATGAATTCTATGAAATGACATTCACTGAACTTGCCTCCGGCCTTGATATTTTCAAGCACCTTCTTGGCGTTCGCCGTGCCATGGCATACTGCGAGCTTAAGAGTCGCACCTTTCAACCAGTTCCAATCTTTGAAGGGAACGTGCTTGTTCATCTTCAAGATATCCGGCACCGGACCGAATTTATCCGGCAATGGAAGCTCCTTATATTTCACTCCCTCGAAACCGCGGACTTCCGAAACCATTCCGGCAAGCTTATCTGGATCGAAGACCTCACCAGTGACAAGTTCCACCACGGTCCTGAGAGCAGCTTCCATGACCCCGCCAGTCGCTCCGAATATCACCCCGGATCCTGTTGCCGAACCAAAAGGATCGTCGAAGTCGGACTTCTCCATCTTTGGAAGATCTATTCCGGTTTCGCGTATCATCTGGGCGAGCTCGCGTGTCGTAAGACCGTAGTCAATATCCTTGAATCCGCTGTCACACATTTCCGGTCTGTTGCACTCAAATTTCTTTGCCGAACATGGCATCAGAGCAACCGTAACAATATCTTCCGGAGCGATATTATGCTTCTTCGCGTAATACGTTTTTATAACAGCTCCAAACATCTGCTGCGGACTTTTTGCGGAAGAAACGTGCGCTAGCATTTCTGGATAAAAATGCTCGATATACTTGACCCATCCAGGAGAACAGCTCGTGAATTGGGGAAGAACCGCCGCCTTGTCCTTCAAAACAAGCGCCTTATACAGACGCAGTATCAACTCAGTGCCTTCCTCTATAATCGTAAGATCAGCGGTAAAGTTGGTATCGAAAACCTTGTCGAAACCACAAAGCCTCAAGGCAGTGTTCATCTCGAATGTGAGCGGATGTCCCGGCTCAAGTCCAAATTCTTCGCCAATTCCAGCGCGGGGGCTAGGAGCAGTCTGAATCACCACATGTTTCTTGGGATCATCAATCGCCGCCCATACTTCATCCGAAGGATCGTTCGCCCTCAATGCCGCCGTAGGACAACGATTTATGCACTGTCCACAGTTGATGCAAATCACATCGCTCAGCGGTTTCGACGAAAATGTCTCGATCTTCGTGCGATCTCCTCTACCGACAGCTTCCAGGACTCCCACTTCCTGCAGGTCAATACAAGTTCTGACACATCTCCTGCAAAGAATACATTTGTCCATGTCGCGAACCAGAGAATAACTAGACCTGTCCTTTTTGAATCTCGGTTTTTCCGGATGTCCAAACCTGTATGAGTCAACTCCATACTCTTTGGCAAGAGTCTGCAATTCACAGTTGTTGTTCCTGAAGCATGAATAACATTCGCCGTAATGCTCTGACAACATCAGATCCAGCACATGACGTCTTGCCTGACGTACTTTCTGGGTATGAGTCCTCACGACTATCGGCTGAGTTATGGGATATGCGCATGAAGCCTGGAGAGTCCGCTGACCTTCAACTTCCACCACGCAAATCCTACAAACGCCAGCTACGCAAAGATCCTCGTGATGACACAAGGTTGGGATTCTGATTCCCAACATTTTCGCCGCATCGAGAATAGTTGTTCCCATCGGAACTTTGAGTTCTTTCCCATCGATCACGACCTTGATAGTCCCGCCGATCGCATTCGGATTGACGCCTTCTATTTTCTTGATCTGCTGGCTCACCGGAGCCCTGTTTTTATCATCTTTATGTTTAATCATGTTTGATCCTTTACGGTTTTAGTTGGAGGAGCAATGTCCCATTATTTCATTTTTAAAATTCACCGCTATTGAAGCCAGCGCGTTGGGAGCTGACTGCCCAAGTCCGCACTTCGAAGCCAACTGCATGGTCTCACCAAGCTTCAACATCTCATTTAAATGATTGATGGAGCACTCGCATTTTTCCATCTTCTCAACACCTTCAAGCAGTTTAGTGGTACCTACTCTGCAGGGCGTGCATTGTCCGCAAGATTCATCAGCGAAAAATTCAAGGAAGTTCTTGGCGACCGAAATCATGCAACGGTCTTTTCCTATGACCATTACGGAACCGCCCGTAGCCACGTCCTCAAAAGCCATCTTGCGTTCGAATTGAGACGCCGGCACGCAAACTCCCGACGCTCCTCCGATCTGAACCGCCTTGGCATCGCTTCCACCAACATCAGCAAGCATCTTGGATATCTTAGTTCCAAGGGGATATTCGTATATGCCCGGTTTTTTGCAGTCCCCAGAAACACTGAATATCTTGAGTCCGGGAGATTTCTCCGTCCCAAACCCCTTGAACCACGCTGCACCTTTGTCGAGGATGCTTACCGCCCATAGCAGCGTCTCAACGTTGTTCATGGTAGTCGGATTGTTCTGAAGTCCGGTGTCCACCGGAAACGG
>CAZXAC010000224.1:0-869 GCA_964638335.1 uncultured Lentisphaera sp.
AGTTCAGCGCATGGTCTATAAAGGCGCTTAAGCGTTCACTCAACTGTCCGGCTTGAGTCCTGGTGAGCACCCGCTCACTTCCAGAAGCATCATAATCCGCTATTATCAGGCTCATGGTTTTATCAAACTCATCGTATGCATATCCGTCAACGCGTAGTTTTCGATTACGCTTTCCTGTCCCCTCAAAGTAGGCAGCTGTGAAATCCATCAGGAATTCTGCTTCCTGCAGATATTCAGCAAAAGCGCTTACGAATGACGCGCTGGAACCCTCTCCGGTAGCTGCCGCCTCGGCTTTAACTCCTTCTATGAAATCTTTTCGGAATTCCTGTGCATCCATATAATTCACCCTTTCAGCCAGTCCGCCAACGAGGACAGGCTTAATTCGTAACGTAAAGTTTCAACTTGTGATGGAAGATTCCGTCTTATGAGCCTTGGGAAAGTATTATTCACACTATATCGTTGCGAACCGGAGCAGTAATATTTCTGATCGGAATATTCCCGTAAATCGATATAACCATATGAACTCAGTTTTGAGCGAAATAAGTCCAGCGCGTCTGTGGCATCAGCTAAATTGTTACTGATCTGCTTTACTGCATCGTTAAGAGACAATGCCCCCGCCTTATCAGGGGCAGTCTTATCAATACGCATTATCACAAGCTCACCTTCTCCGGCGCAGTCAAGCTGCTCAAGTGAAGAAATAGTCACGCTCGTAGCAGAAACGCCAACACTTTTTACTTCGTGCCAGCCATCTTCATATATAAAGTCTTGATCAGCACCATCTGCGCCTACCCAGCCTTGTATTGCTGTAAAGGCGGTATCAGCTTTTTCAATTCGTTCCATTAAAAACAGGAGCTCGCCAAACAATCCTT
>CAZXAC010000224.1:879-4359 GCA_964638335.1 uncultured Lentisphaera sp.
TTGCGTCTATTCTCGTCCATCAGTCCGCTTCTTTGTGATTCCAGTAACCGGCTCCATTGCTTGTATCGGCTTATAACCATTGCCAATGCTTCTTTTTCATTTGATGCTGAACGTGAGTGCTCTATAATATCAGAGCAAAGGATGGTAAAAACACTCTCTTGTTCATTACGAAGGAGTTCAAGCGATAGCGTCCAGCGGTTATCGGTCTCCCTCTTGCGGCGGGTCACAGCCATAGATTTTGAGGATTCAATTGTTCCAATATCCGTGGTACAAACGAGCAACAGGGTTTTTTGACTTATTGACTGATAGCCAATGTACCATTCAAGCGGGTGCTGGATATTAATTCGCAAGAATCCGCCGTCCTTGTAGTTGATACTGTTCCATTGCCTTTGGAGGGTTTCAGGTGATATTCTCATTCATCGTTATCCTCCTCTGAATCATAGTAACTGCTCAATTCAACCATGTTAACTACATAACTTGCTGTTTCTTCGAGTAACCCAGTAAATGGAAAGCCTGCTCCCAGTGCAAAAAGGAAATCAGGTACATGGCAACCCTCTTCGATTTGTGTCCGCACTTTACCATTTTTATCGGTACTGTTCCGATCAACGGCTATAACGTGCAGCATCAAAATAGGTGCACGTCCTTTAATTAGGTAAGCGCTGTCAGAAACATGAGGTTTGTCGGTGTGTTCCTGTCTGAACGCTGCTTCAGCTTTCTCGCGCTGCTCTTTCGTTAATCCCAGCTTTGTTGCACCGCCGGCACCAACTCGAACCTTGGTTCCGCTGATACTAATTTGTTCTCGAGTTGAAATAATGGTACGCTTTTCTGGTTTTATCGACAACTGTTCATCACCGCAATACAACTCTGTATATGCATCTTCTGCGGATCCTTCAGCAATAACAACATCCCATGAGACATTACCCATTTTGTCCCTAATAAAGTCTGCTAGTGCCTGTCCCTGAAAAGAGAGATGCCACGGGTGAGTTTTAAAATCACGGAGAAGCTGCTCTATTTCATCTTTATTAACACCCTCCCAGAAATAACGTGCACCTTCACGATTAGTCCGTTGCCCTATGGAATTCAGCCGACGGACAAAATCCTTGAATACCTCCTCATTAGATTTCAAAGATGCAATATCGGCTTTCAGTCTTGGAGTTTCCAATAAGCGTCCAGAAACAGTGACAGGGCGCTTTACCATTGTTCCTGCTCGCATTTTATTTCTAGCAGTGACAATTAGAGAAGCCGGGTCTTGACGAACCTTCAGGCCGAACTCCATCGGTGTAAGATTAGCATTTTTCATCCTTGCAATTTCGAGCTTGAGCTCTTCTGCCGCTGCAGTTATGTATCCGTACCAATCGATAGCATCCACACTTATCCAAATTTTAAACAGGTCATCATATCCAGGCCTATAACCGAACCAACGCCCCATTTGCAGCAATGTATCGTACATTTGTGACTTCCGATAGAAATAACTGACGCACAGTCCTTCAAGCGTTAACCCTCTGGACAGGCTGTTACCGCCCACTGCAATAACTCGCAGACCATCCTCGCGATGATTAAAGTAGTCAAGACTTGTAGCTCCGCTCTCCTGGTTGACTGCCCGCACATCAATCGGTGCTACAGCCTTAAACAAGTATTCCGAAAGGAACTTGTACCATGTCATAGGATTACCTGGCTTACCAGCCTTTTCACTCAACCGATGTTTATCCCAGATAGCTTTCAAATATGCAACATTTGCTATTTTACTGCTTTCTCTTTCCGTCAAACGCGAGTAGTTTTGTAAATCAGAACGCATCTGCAAAATCCACTCAGTTGCCAGATCACGGATTTGATTTTGGACGTCAGTAAATCTGCTGACATGAATCATCATGGAGCGATGGGCCTTGAAATCTCCGCGCACATCACGAATCCCGTTTATGAGCAGGAAATACGCCATAGCTTCTTTCATACTCGGGGGCAAATCAGTTACCGTATGCCCTTTTTTATGGTTGAAAGGGAAAAAGGCATTCATTTCTTGAGGGTGTAGTTCTTCAAGCGCGTCTCTGAAAGGTGCTTCCACGCCAAAGATACTATCTGCCCCAATATAGTTTGAAGGCGGTGCCAAGGAGTAAATGAAATCCCGCGGGAATAAGTCATCTCCTCGCATGTCATCAGTGGTTTCAGGATTGATAAAAATGTTCGCATATGGTGTCGCTGTTATACCTAAATATGATGCTTGCCTGAACAACGCTAAAAGCGTTCGAACAGCTTCGTTGATGGCCGTTGGGTCTTCGTCCTCCTTTTTGGTGTTGACAGAAGCGTTATCAGCCTCATCGTCAATCAGGAGCATGGGCAAATCAATTTTTTGTCCTGCAACTGCATTATTATTGCGAAGCCACCGAATGAGGTTATTAAGAATACTCTTATTTTTCTTAACTACAAATACGACAGGATCACTGACACTAAGCAGCGACAGGTCGTTGCTTTTCAGTACATTTATATCAAAATCCTTGACTACAGATGTAAAGGAAGCAATGCGCTTATTCGTTCCATATCTTCCAACGCCGACGGGTTCGTTTCTGATTTCCTTCTTAGTTGGATCAAGAAAATATTCGCTCTTCCTGCCAGAAAACTCTGCATCAAGCCGTTCCTGCGTCTGTTGACGCAGATTTTCCATCATACCGGCAAGCACAATGATAACCCGATAGCCTGTATCTGCAACTTTGTTACAGATGGCTGTGTAGTTTGCAGTTTTTCCTGATTGCACATCACCAAGTACAAGGCCGCGCCGCTGAAAATCATATTTTGATTTCGGGTCACCCAAAAGGTCGACAATCTCATCAGAAACACGTCCAAGATTTCCAGTTACCCTTGGGTTCCAGTGCTTTATCTCTTCAAGATATTTTTTATATCTATTCCAAAAAAAGAAGTCAAGCTCAGAGCGCCGAGACGGGAGCCATGACTGATGCGGCTGTTTGTCATCTTTAATTACTACACCAATATCCATCACTACGACTATGTTGGCTTTGAGCCTCCGTTTCAGCTCCTCAAACTCATCATCCGTCACAGGACAAAACGATGCAAGTGACTGTCTGAGAGTGTCAGCAATATTGTCAAATTCCGCTTCACTGGGTGGAATATCCTTGAATTGCGTATTTATGTTTGAGGAAATCATACTTTCCAATTGTTCTGCATTAGTTGCAGCCACTATAAAACGCCTCCCTTTTGGAACCTCTCAATTATTTTAGGATAATTTACAAATGGATCGGACACAGAAAGCCTGTCCAGCAGCTCTTTTTTTGCTGCAGCTGTAGGCATCTGGTCAATAAGCAATTTCAATGTGCTTTCTATTTCATTCACTTTAACCTCTGCTTCATTCTCGATTGGCTTTTCTGATGTTAAATCCAGGTAAAGCTGATTAAGCGGAATACCATTTTCAATAGTCTTTAATAAGACTTCGATGTTCCATTTTATTTGCGGCGGTGCATCCATGAACACTTC
>CAZXAC010000225.1:0-4343 GCA_964638335.1 uncultured Lentisphaera sp.
TCCTGGAAACAGCTAAACAGTCAGTTCCTTGGTGTGCTTGCCGTAGAAAAGACGATGATGTACTTTCTTTTGATTTTCGTTGTTGTTGTAGCGGCTTTCAGCATATCAGTTTCTCTGATAACGTTTGTTATGAGGAAAATACGCGAGATAGGTCTCTTGAAGGCAATAGGCGCATCCGACTTCATGATAGTGATGGTTTTTACGATGAAGGGCGTGATCGTCGGACTTATCGGAACGGCACTTGGGACGCTTTTTGGTATTTGTGCGATAGCGTGGAGAAATGAGTTGATGTTTGCCCTTAGAAGGTTTACCGGAGTGGAAATATTCCCTAAGCAGTTTTACTTTTTTAGCGAGCTTCCGGCGGCTGTCAAGATCGATGACCTTGTGGTGATATGGATATTGTCTATGACTTTATGTGTTGTTGGCGCGTTGCTACCGTCGTTGTCGGCGGCACTTATAAGACCGGCAAAAGCATTGAAATACGAATAGGAGATTATTGATGTCGGTTGCGATAAAAGCGGAAAAGATATGCAAAGCATATCGAATGGGGCACAATGTAATAGATGTCCTTCGCGGGGTGGACCTCGAAATTGCCGAAGGTGAGTGGGTTGCCCTGCTTGGATCTTCTGGCAGCGGCAAGACTACTTTGCTGAACATAATTGGTGGACTTGAAAGTCCCGATTCTGGACAACTTAGTGTTATGTCCGAAAATACTTTAAAACGCGGTAAGTCGGATCTTAACAAATTCAGGCGCAAATGCGTCGGGATAGTTTTTCAAGCGTATTATCTTATTCCGGAGTTGAACACTTTGGAGAACGTCATGCTGCCGGCTCTGATAAATGGCATGAACAGAGGCTCTGCAGCCAAGCGGGCGGAGTCATTGCTCTTGGAAGTTGGCTTGAAAGACAGGCTACGGCACAAACCACTGGAACTCTCCGGTGGGGAACAGCAGAGGGCAGCGATCGCCCGCTCTCTGATGAATTCTCCATCAATGCTTCTCGCCGACGAGCCGACCGGAAATTTGGATTCCAAAACTGGAACCGAGGTCCTGGACACTATAAGGAAAGTGCGCCGCGGAGGAATGGCCAAAACGATTCTGATGGTGACCCATAACAAGGACGTTGCGCAGATTGCTGACAGGATAATAAATTTGAAGGATGGAATGATAATTGACGCTTAGATTGAAAAGCCCGATAGAGGCAGTTAGAGTATCATTGTTTCGTTTGGACTTAATTTTCTTATTGGATGATATTTCTAATTTGAGGTGTTTTTATGTTTTGCGAAATATGCGGAAAAAATGAGGCGACGATTCATATACAGGAGATTATAAACTCCAAAAAGAAGATATTGAACATATGCAAGGCGTGTGCCGAGAGCAAGAAGGCTAGCAAAGAGATGCTGAGCGGACTTGACCTTGCTCAGCTTATGTACAATATAAGCACTGAGACGGATGCCGCCAACGCCACGTCAAAAGGCCCTAAAATAAAAACCTTTATAAACCCGCCCGTGAAATGTCCGTCGTGCGGATGGGATATCGTCAGATTTACCACTGCTGGCAGACTCGGATGCGCCGAATGCTTTAAGACATTTCGGACCATACTTGATCAAGCCATAAGAAATATGCATAAGGGATCTATGCATGTGGGGAAGAAACCTGGTTTGGACAATAATAAGCCTTCTGAAACTCAAGACAAACTGGCCCGGCTTATGGAGCTTCAGAAAAAACTGGAGGAATATGTGATGCGGGAGGAATACGAGAAAGCCGCAAAAACAAGGGATATTATAAACGAACTCAAGGGTGGAATTAAAACTAAGACAAAAGAAAAGGATCGCAAGTAATGATAAACGCCAACCCGATTGAAAAACTTCTTACCAAAAGAGTCGGATGGCTTGCCGATAGCGGTCCGGACGATGACATTGCAATAAGTTCGCGAATCAGACTGGCTAGGAATCTGCTTTCACGCCGTTTTCCCCCTAGCGCCTCCATTGAAGACCAGATTGAGACGATGAGGGAAATAAAAGCTTTCGCCGATGCTTCTCCTTTCTTTTCGAACGATTATTTTGTGGAACTTGACAGCGTGTCTCAGCTCGACAGGATGATATTGCTAGAGAGAAGGATCGTGAGCAGGGATTTTGTCGCGAAGCAGTCGGCGTCAGCTCTTATAGTCACTCCTGATGAGGCCGGGGCGGTAATGATAAACGAGGAAGATCATATAAGAATGCAGAATATATTGTCCGGACTTCGCTTAAAGGAGATCTGGGAGAAAATATCCACCGTGGATGATGTTTTCTCAGAACATCTCCGCTTTGCGTATGACAATGAACTCGGTTTCCTAACCTCTTGTCCTACGAATATTGGAACGGGCATGAGGGCTTCCGTAATGCTGCATTTGCCCGGGCTCGTTTTGGGAAACCAAATAAACCAAGTGAAGCAAGCTGTTAATAAGCTTGGGCTCGCAGTGAGGGGCATATTTGGAGAGGGGACAGACAATGTTGGGAATCTCTACCAGATATCGAACCAGAGCACATTGGGGGAGTCTGAGATTCAGATAATAGAGAAACTGGAAACTGTAATAAGGCAAATAATTTTTCATGAGAAAAATTCACGCCAGAAGACGGTCGAAAAGAACAAGAATTTTTTGATGAATCATGTTGGCAGAGCTTACGGAGTTTTAAAGCATTCGTACATAATATCAAGTCACGAGGCGTTAAATTCGCTTTCCGCCCTCAGGCTTGGAGTAGATATGGGGATGTTCAGTTCCCTCGATATACACACTGTTAATGAACTTTTTGTTCTGGTTCAGCCTGGTCATTTGCAGAAGTATGCTGGAAAGCAGATCGAAGATTCCGCTGGAAGGGATGTCCTGCGAGCCTCCTTGATAAGGGAGCGTCTCAAGGGCGCTAAAAATGAGAAGAATTAGGATTTCCTCATAATGGAATTATTTACAACATTGTCTTTGGCCTTTCTTGAGATGACTTTCATATTTGTCGGTCTTTTGATCCTGCATGGGCTTAGGAAACTCATTGGCTCGGCGTCATTTTACATATCCGTAGGGATGCTTTTTATATTCACTCAACTTGTTACGGCTACCGAATTAAAGGTGATAATTGGCATAGAGGGGGCTGATTTCTATCTTGCGCAAAGCGTCTTATTTCTTCCATATCTTGCAGCGATTTTAGTCATATACGTTTCAGAGGGCACGCTCGCCACTCAGAGATTGATAATTGGAGCGATGGCGGCGCTCGGGTTCTATGTGTATCTTGCCCAAATAACCGTGGTGCAGTGTGGTTGGAGCGGGTACTCTTTGTCTCAGGGAGCGTCGGCAGATTCCTTTGAGTTTCTTTTGCGCAACAGCAAGAGGATGATGACTGCTTCGATAATAGCCCAGACGCTGGATCTTTTTCTGATTCCAATATTTTCCCAACGTCTCAGAAATATGAATTGTCGCTTGTTTTTGTGCGTCGCGTTTTCTTTGCTCTTAACTCAAATTGTTGACAGTGTAGTTTTTAATACAATATCATTCTGGGGTACTCCTCAGTGGTGGCTCCAGATGCGGTCTTCTTATATGGCGAAAGCCGTATTTACAGTTTGGCTTTCCGTGATAGCGACGATATATCTGAAACGCATAGAGTCGGAATCTCCTGGGCAGGGAAGAGGTGCCCTAGATATTGTTTTCGCGTTTGTCGGTAACTATGGAAATTTTGAGGCGTTGAAACAAAACCTCCGTGAATGGGAGGGTCGTTACAGGATGCTCGTTGAGAACGCCCCTGACATGATAATTTTAATGGATGAAGACGGCAGGATACTTGATGCAAATCCGGCGTCTTCAAAACTCTTGGGGCTCAATAATTCAGAAGCTCTAACTGGAAGAAACGCCGGGGAGTTTTTCTCCGATGCCGAAGGGCGGAACCTGCCCTTGGATAAATATCTTTCATCTGATGATATTCAGAGCAGGCCATTTGAAATTTACGGGCTTTCCAAGAAAGGTGAAAAAGTTGAGCTGCAAGCGGTCTTGAACAGGACATCGCTGGAATCTGAGTCGATGATGATACTGGTCGCCAGAGATATTACTGAGCAGAACAAGCTTAACAGGGAGAAAAATGAACTCAAGGAGGAACTTGCTCACGCTCAAAGGCTTGAGTCGATAGGTAAACTTGCCGGTGGAGTTGCCCACGATTTCAATAATTATTTGCATGCGATACAAGGGAATTTGGATATACTGCTTTTGATGCATGAAATAAGCGACGAAAAGATTTTGAAGCATTTAGAGAAGATAAATGGAATAACAGAGAATGCATCGAAATTGACGCAACAGTTGCTTGGCTTTGCCAGAAAGGGCAAG
>CAZXAC010000226.1:0-4295 GCA_964638335.1 uncultured Lentisphaera sp.
GCGAAAGCTACGATCTGCCTGGGAACGGTTAAGGGCGACCTTCATGACATAGGCAAAAATCTTGTTCGTATGATGCTTGAAGGAGCAGGATACGAGGTGATAGATCTCGGAGTCAATGTTGATCCACAAAAATTCATCGATGCTGCAAAGGAAAAGAAACCGCAGGTAATAGCAATGAGCGCTCTGCTGACGACAACAATGGGCGCGATGAAAACCACGATCGAAGCTCTCAAGAGCGCCGGAATCAATGCGAAAACCATCGTTGGGGGAGCTCCTCTCACCGAAAGTTTCGCAAAAGAAATTGGAGCCGATGGATATGCTTCTGATGCCGCATCGGCGGTTGACGTTGTAAATTCTCTAGTCGCGGCGTAAAAATACAGTTGAAAAATCAAAGAGAGACCGGATGTCCGGTCTCTTTTTTTTTGTCGGCTTCATGCTTTCTTCAAAGCTTGAATTTACTTCTTCCCATAATAATTTGTTTGAATGGCAAAGATAGAGCAAAAAATAAAATTCTTCCTGGATGAAAGAAAGGAATTAAATACTTTACGAAAAATCAGGAAGCTTCGAATTTCATCATCAAATCATTGCGAATTTCGCAAAAAAAAATTGATAAATTTCTCGTCAAATGACTATCTTGGATTATCAAAACATCCTTACATGGTATCAGAATCTTTAAAATGGCTGGAAAAATTCGGGACATCATTTTCAGCTTCAAGGCTAGTTTGTGGTACATCAGCGGAAGTAGTAGAAATCGAAGAAAAAATAGCTGAGTGGAAGGCTACTGAATCGTCAATAATAGTAGGCTCAGGTTATCTGGCGAATTGCGGAGCAATACCCGCGCTCGCGGGGCGAAAAACTGCGATATTCGCGGATAAACTCAATCATGCCAGTCTAAACGTCGGTTGCATACAATCAGGAGCGGAATTTAACCGCTATCGGCATCTTGATCTCGAACATCTGGAAAACTTGTTGCGAAATTCGCAAGCTGAGGAAAAACTTATAGTAAGCGACACAATATTCAGTATGGACGGAGACATAGCAGAGATTCAAAAACTTTACGTTCTATCAGAAAAATACGATGCCATGCTCTACCTCGATGACGCTCACGCAAGTGGAGTATTTGGAAAAAGGGGTGAAGGTTCCTCCCTTGATTTCGTGGAAGATTTCTCCCGAATGATCGTAATGGGAACTTTCAGCAAAGGCATGGGAGCATACGGGGCCTATATTGCGGGAACTAGAAATAATATTGACTACCTCGTCAACACATGCGGCTCCTTTATATATTCAACTGCCCTGCCACCGTCAGCGTATGGAGCAATCAATGCAAGCATAGATCTTGTTCAGAAAAAAGAACTGCGACAAGCAGCAAAAAACCTGCTTCAGAACTCCGCCGAACTGCTGTCAGAGCTCGAAAAACACAAATTCGATTGCGGAAATAGCGAGAGCCAGATAATTCCAATTATTATCGGCGATAGCGCGAAAACGATTCGATTCACGGAAAGGCTCATAGAGAAAGGAATTCTCGCCGTCCCAATACGCCCACCGACAGTCCCACAAAACTCATCTCGAATAAGAATATCCCTAAATACAGCTCACAGCAAAGAGGATATAAAAACTCTCTCTAGCAAGCTAATCTGCTTATTTCACGAAATCAGTGCAGCGTAGATGCTTGGGGTTTATCTTTTTATCCAAACACGATTTTGATATACAAAATATTTATATTTTCTCACAATCATTTTTCATGAAATATGCGGGCTCATACTAAGTTGCGTTAAAAGAGCTAGAAAAAACAAGAGATATTTTTCCGATCCATATATTTTGCAGGAGATGGAGCTCTAAAAAAATGCGAACGGACTCATCTGAAGAAGATTCCAGAAAAGTAGCAAAAAAATACTAGCAATACGGTTTGACCTCCTATTGTTAAAGTGTAATGTAGCAATCAAACAAATCAAATAAAAGGTGGTTTCATGAGGGGCCTAGTTTTACTGGCATCATTATTTCTAACCGTACGTCTTGCTGTTGCACAAGAACAGCAGACACAACCGACAGAAGGTCAAAAAACAGAGGAAACAGCAAAGTTCTCGAAAGCCCAGCTTGAACAGCTCGTGGCACCTATTGCCTTGTATCCCGATGAACTGCTTGCCCAAGTGCTGGCTGCGTCGACATATCCTGTCGACATAGTCGAAGCCGAAAGATGGCTTAAAAACAATCCGTACCTGAACCAAGATGAAATCAGTTCAGAGCTCAAAAACAAGGCATGGGATGCCAGTGTGAAGGGTCTGATGTTCTTTCCTGAACTGCTTACAAAACTGAAAGACAACCTGGACTGGACTAAAGATCTCGGAGATGCCTTTATGATCCAGCAGGTTGAGTTGATGGATACGATACAGGCAATGAGGACGAAAGCGAAGGAGGCCGGGATCCTGAAATCCGATGAGAAACAAAATGTTACAACCAACGCCGAAGGTCAGACTGAAATCGAGCCTACGGATCCAGAAACGGTATATGTTCAGGATTATGATCCTGTTAATTCATATGGTCATTGGGGACATGATGACTGGTATTATCCCAGCGTAATAGTGGCTCCCGCTTGGCCATACAGGAGAGCTTACCGAAGAGCTTGGCTTGGCTACAATTGCGGTTGGGGAGATCATGTGGTAGCCTATAACAAAAATTTTTACAGCAATAGCCTCTACAAGAATAGTCTTGAAAACTCCAATATTAATCCTGCAAACAGAGAATGGAGACACGATCATAACCGTACAAAACCTTCTGCATTAAACTCTGGAACAGCTGGAGATACATCACAGAGCTACATGCCGGTGAATTCTGAAACTTCCGCCAAGGTCTCGGAATTTCGCGAGAAAGCTTCGTCAGTAGATTCCGCCAAGGTTTCGGAATTTCGTGAGAAAGCTTCATCTATGGACAGGACTCAGGTTAGCAGGGAAGCGCTTCAGAAAGCGAGTAGCGAACGGTCCGCTAGCCGCGCGCAAAACTCCACGCAGAGAAAGAATTTAGAAAGCTCCATGGCTGGTTCGCGCAATGCTAATCTTGAGCGCAACTACAGTGACAGGGGAGCTAGGAGCCGGAATATGAGCACGTCTTCCCGAAACAAAAGCAGAGGAAGCACCTATTCGCGCAGCGGTGGAGCTTCGCGCGTTAGCAGCAGGGCATCACGTTCTGGCGGCGGTTCACGTGGTGGAGGAAGGAGATAATCGACCGATCCGCAAATACAAGGAGAATTAAAATGTTCACAGTTAAAATAAACTAAGAGAGGAGAAGATAAATGAATAGCGTCAAATATTTAATAATGTTCGCGATTATTGCTCTTACCAGTTCCAGTTGCCTTACGATCAAGCCAGATGCAGGACAGGTCATGTTCGCATCAGGAGAAGAGGCTTGCGCGGCCCTGATCGATGCAGCAAAAAAGAACGACACAAATCGACTTATAGAAATATTTGGCCCGCAGGGCAAAGATATAGCATTTTCAGGTGATGAAAACCTTGACATCGAAACCAGAGCCTATTTCGCAAAGACTGCCGAGGAGAAAACAGAGATAATACAGGTTGAAGATAACAGCTACGTGGTGGAAATAGGGAATGATGGATTCCCGTTTGCAGTGCCACTTGCCAAATATGACGGCAAATGGTTTTTTAACACGCCGGATGGACTTGAGGAACTCATCAACAGACGCATAGGAAGAAACGAAATTTTTACAATAAACGTCTGCGATACTCTCGCCAAGACCGAGGTGGAAAATGCCAGAAGACGAATCGCGATTGACGGTGCACGCGAATATGCGATGAATTTCCTCAACGCAAAAGGCGAATTCAATGATATTTACTGGGATCCCAGTTCGGAAAACAAAGAGAAACTGATCTGCGCCAACCTAGCCCTTGCGGCTCTTGAACCTGGAAATGAAAAAAGACAGCCCTACTACGGTTATTATTACAAGGTGCTAAAGGCTCAGGGACCCGCCGCACCCGGTGGAAAAAAATCCTACTTGGTGGATGGCAAGCTGAAGAATGGTTTTGCGGTGCTCGCATATCCAGCAAAATACGGCGACCTTGGGATAAAGTCATTCATCGTATCTAAATGCGGAATAGTCTTCGAAAAGGATCTCGGAGACGACACCGAAAAAGCAGCTCTTGAAATGACAGAGTACAATCCCGACGACACCTGGGATCCCGTCAGGAACTAAGCAAAATACCAAGCTAATAAAGATTTGCATTATCGGAGACTACGCCAATCTAGGCGAGCTCGGAGGATTAGGCATCATCAATTCTGCTGAGCCG
>CAZXAC010000227.1:0-4293 GCA_964638335.1 uncultured Lentisphaera sp.
CTACAAAAGAAAAGTAAAGTGCCGCCGGTCTCCGGAATCTCCCATGATATATCATTGTCTTAGATTTTGCTGCCGTGACGCATATGGCGATGTTTAGCAGCACGATTACAAAACTTACCCCATATACTCCAGTTATATCGCATATCTGTATTATGGCCGGATTCCTCCATTGGCTCACGGCTGTTAGATTCCAAGGAAGACCACTTAACAGCCAAGACCTGACCCATTCAATAAATGTCCACAATGAAGCGAGAATCAACGCGAAGTGTATATCCTTTATATTCCAGTTTATCCCGTGTTGATTCGCCTCCCTGTAGACCCGCATCTTTTCGAATCCTCCGCATATGACATCCTCTGGATAGAAAATGTATCTTTCGATGAAAGGTATCGCCACACACCACACGGCGGGAAAAAATGATAAGAATATGGCGACGAGAAACGGAACAAAGACCTCTATTTCTCTCAGCCATATGAAGGATGATAGTCCAGAAACGTAACCCCATATCAAACCTCTTGTGAACGCCTCGAGATAGCTTCGTCCCCGAACTAGGAAGAAAAGGGGCACTAATGAAAACCATGCGTAAAAATCAAAGTTTAGAGGAGGAAATATCGTGGAGTAAAGAATTCCTGAAATAATTAATATCGCTAAATCAATAGCTTTTCTGAGGACGCTAAGTTTAAAAGCCATATTGCCGGGTCTCGAAGACTTTTCTGCTAGATACACTTCATGCGAATTTCGCAAACTGGTATTGTTTTTGAGGTCTTCGCTCATTTCAGTGATTTTACAACATCGTCAATTATTCTATCCAAGCCGAGTTTAGGCTGCCACCCCGTAAGAGATTTGATCTTGCTTATGTCGGGAACTCTCCGCATCATATCTTCAAATCCCGTTTCATATGCCTTGTCGTAAGGGATATGCGCCAGTTTTGAGCGGCTTTTAATTCGTGTCTTGATTTTTTTTGCCAAGTCTTCAATCGATATTTCCTCAGTCGAGCCTATATTGAAAACCTCTCCTATCGCGGCGGTGTTTTCAGATAAGGATCTTAATGCCCTTACCGTATCGCTCACATGGCAAAAGCAACGTGTTTGCGTGCCTGTACCGTATATTTCGATGTTTTTCCCAGCCAGTGCATTGGATATGAACCTAGGCACCACCATCCCATATTGTCCTGTTTGACGCGGCCCAACCGTGTTGAAAAGCCTGACGACTATTACAGGCATATTCATTGATCTGTGATATGCCATCGCAAGGAATTCATCGAGAAGCTTGCTTGAAGCGTATGACCATCTTGAATTTTTTGGCTGTCCTATAAGAAGATCATCGTTTTCTGAGAATTTTCCCTTCGCGGATTTTCCATAAACTTCACTTGTCGAAGTGATTAACACCCTGGTGTTTTTCCTTCTCGCCGCACCTAAGACTCTCTCTGTTCCGTGCACGTTGGTCTTTATTGTCAGCACAGGATCCCTCACGACTAATTCGACTCCCACTGCGGCAGCAAGATGGAAAACCATATCAGATTTGGAAACTAAATAATCGAGTTCTGGAAGATCAAGGATGTTCCCTTTAACAAAATCGAGGAGGGGTGAATTCGCGAACTTCGCGAGATTTTTCTCTGAGCCAGTCGAAAGGTCATCTACCACAGTAACTTGATGTCCATCAGAAATAAGAGCCTCCACGAGATGTCCACCGATAAATCCTGCTCCCCCGGTTATGAGGTATTTCATTTTTTTTCTCCTTATTATATCGATTGTTTGTCAGGGGAGGGGCCCTTTGATATTTTAAACACTTTGTCGATTATTTCTCCCACTGGCCCAGACAAGATGTAAATATTTATAAGCAATATTATAACCGGTGCTGGGCGCATAAAGACAAAAACCGATGCTATTATCAGCATTGAAAGCTTGATGGGACTTCTTTTTGCTGACTGCAACCATTTCCCAGCATGTACGTAGCGAACATCGCTTACCATCAAAAGCCCTAGGAAGCCAGCATACGGAGGTATTATCGATATGATCTGCTGAAACTTGCAATTCTCAAGGCTGTAATATATCACCAGACTGCATATTCCTGCAGCCGCTCCAGGGGTTGGCAGTCCGCTGAAAAGATCGGATTTTTTCTTGTCTACCATCGCATGAACATTGTATTTTGCGAGCCGATACGCGGCGCAACCTATGTAAACGGCACACATAGCCCATACGAAGTAATATCCGACTTTGTTCAGATCTCGAAGGCAATGAGCCATTATTGCGACAACCACTGACGGCGCCAATCCAAAAGTGACCATATCAGCAAGCGAGTCCATATTCAATCCGTGAAGGCTCGCTGCATTGAATATCCTGGTGGCAAATCCATCCAATGCGTCAAATATCATTGCAGCCAGTATTATCCAGCAGCTTATGGCGAAGACTGGTGCGGGATCTCTAGGATTATCGTATACATTCAAGGTGTATATTATCGCGGCAAAGCCGCACAAGGAATTGCATATGGTTAGTGCGGTCGGGACGCGTTTCGCCCACTTATTGTTCTCTATAAGTTTTTTAAATTCCTTTCTCAATTTTGCCTCCCTTTGATTTTTACCATTATTGTGGAACCGGCGAAGACCTTATCTCCCACCTTTACTGAGATGTCGAATTCATTCCCTTCTGGAATATAAAGTTCTGTCCTAGAACCGAATTTTATCATTCCGAATTTGTCTCCTTTTTTGAATTTGTCCCCGAGTTTCGCCTCAGAAACGATCCTTCTGGCTATTGCTCCGGATATCTGTCTGATAATTATCGGGAATCTTTTTTCCTGATATTCAGCTTCGCAGAGAACGGAGTTGGATTCATTCTTTGTGGTCGCATGTTCAGACCTTGCGTCGTGGAAGCTTCCCCTCTTGTAAAGACTATCTTTCACAACCACATCAAAAGGCATGCGATTTATGTGTACGTCCAGGACTGAAAGGAATATCCCTATCCGTTGAAATTTTTCTGATGGTGTAAACGGAGATGCCTCAATTGAAATATCTTTGACAACTCCATCTGCCGGAGATACTATCGCATCGGCCTGGTTTGGAATCTTTCTTGGGGGATCCCGGAAGAATAGCGCGAAAGGAATCCATAAAAATATGGCTATGGGCGAAAGAGTCAAGAGAATATTCAAATTGTATTTTATTCCAAACCAGAACAATATGAGAGCAAGAAATCCGCACATGATTCCGCTGGACATCCATTCCCTTCTGCCGTATTTAGCAAGCATTTCAGATACTCTCCTTTGGGACGAACCATAAATACTTTGGTTTTTGTTACGAGGAAAAATATGTTCTTGAAAACTAAAAAATATCAGGCGGGTAAAGTTACATCTTGAAAGATGAAAGACAATACCACTGGTAAATTTTTCAGCGACCTGAAATGAGTTTTCTCGATAATTTATTCTGTAGGCGCTTCCTATAACTCATTATCATTCCATAAACAGAAAAATAGCCTATTATTGCCGACACGACCCCTAGAAGCAGTCCGCCGGCGAAAAAGGAAATCACCACGTCAATGCTAAGTTCCAAGAATTGTTCGAATGAAAAATCATTTGCCATTTCCCTAAACATCTTTAAAAGCGTACTGAATTTTAATGGGATCCCGCAAATCTTTCCCCCGATCCAACATTGTACCGGATATATGAAAATTATGGTGTAGACGTTGGTGTGGAGAGTAAATATGATACTTAGAATTTTTTTTGCTTTAAGTAAATATGCGCAAATTAGCGTTATGGGTATTTGAAGTCCGACTGGGACAAAGAAACCAATGAAAAGTCCTATGGCGGCGCTCTTCGCTATGGTCTCAGGAGAGCCGCTCTGCCTCAGTAGCCTGACATATAAGTTTCTTATTTTCTTTCTGTTTATGAATTTCATGAATCAAAAATCTGAAATGTATTAAGCATGTTCAGTTGTTGCCGCCATTTTCCAGATGTGCCTCTTTGTGTGGCAAAAACAGTATCAAACAAATTACTGTTATAGCGGAAAATAACAAACTGATCCAAAGAGATTTGCCGGTTTTTGCCTTTGTTCTTCTCTCGCATTCGCCAACAAGAGGGAAAAGATATAATTCCCCGCTAGTGGATCCGTGTACTATGGCGCTGTTGTTGTCGGCCTCCAAGATCGATGGGCTTCCCCAAAGAGTCTCGCCTTTGGATATCTTATCCCATATGGGATTTCCTGTGAAGTAAGAATTCTCTATTCTGCCGTCTTTGGCGTCAAGTACGTATATGTGATTGTTAAGGGATGCCGCCACTACATATTCTCTGCCATTGAGAGAGAAAAA
>CAZXAC010000228.1:0-4272 GCA_964638335.1 uncultured Lentisphaera sp.
GTGGAGGCGGGCGACGGAGATCGTGAATCAGACGAAAATAGCCGCTTCTGAAATTCATCGGAACGCAATAATTTCACGGCAAATAGTTAATATCAAATGAATAGCTTAGACTGGCACCGATTATTCTTTTATTCAACTTGCCCACAATGACTTAAGTAGCAACGATCACGTTATTCTCATTGAATTGATTGGGCCAAGGAGTGGATTTGGGTGGCTGGCACAACTTCAATGTTCTTTTCAAGATGATATCCGTCTTTTCCGGGATAGACGACAAAAAGCCTGTCAAGCTTCAAGTCGGCCATGGCAGTGCGCATTGAACTGCTGGCCGAAGGGGCATCGTTCCATTTGATTTCGACTCCATACCGTCTGCCATTGATGATAAAGAACAGATCAAGTTCGGCTACGCTGTGGACAGCCCAGAAAAAGACCGCAGGAGGATTGAAAGCCCTTATGGTTTCCTCAAGCATGAACCCCTCCCATGATGCACCGAGTTTCGGGCTCCTCATTACGGAATCCTTGTTCTGGAGCTCCATCAGGCTATGGAATATGCCGCTGTCCCTGAAATAGATTTTTGGCGATTTGACCTGTCTTTTTCCAATGTTCTCGTGCCATGGCTGAAGCTGCCTTATCATATATGTTGCAGACAGCAGATCAAGGTAATGCCTTGCGGTATGGTCTGAAATCCCCAGGGATCTCCCTATTTCCGACGCGTTCCATATCTGACCATGATAATGCGCCAGCATCATCCAGAATCTTCTTATTGAAGCAGAGGGGATGGTGATGCCAATGGATGGCAGGTCCCTTTCAAGAAAGGTCTGCGTGAAGTTCTCACGCCAGTCCCGGCTGTCCATATCGTCACGAGCAAGGAATGAGCGTGGGAATCCGCCCCTTATCCAGAGTGGTTCCAACTTGCCCTTTCCAGTTTCCGAGAGGCTGAATCCGCCCATCTCGATGAATTCAATCCTTCCCGCGAGGGTTTCGGACGATTTCCTGATCAGTTCGGGTGATGAACTCCCAAGTATCAGGAATCTGGCGGGAAGAGGTTTGCGGTCTGACAAAACCCTGAGCTCAGGGAAAAGCGCCGGCATCCTCTGTATCTCGTCTATGATGACCAGTCCCTTCAGATTTTCCAGGGCTAGGTGCGGCTGTTCCAGGCTTCTAAGATCAGCCTGCGCCTCAAGATCGAAATATCTTGCCTTTGTTTTTCCTGCTATCAACCTGGCAAGCGTGCTTTTACCGCATTGCCTAGGGCCCAGCAAAGCGGTCACCTGGCTTCGCCCAAGCGCCCTGTTGATCTTGTTTAATAGCTCTTTCCTTGGTATCATGCCAAAGAAGATACTCTTGAAATATCGAATGTCAAGTTCGAATTTTCAATAACAAGAAATGCACTGCCCGCAGATGACACTGACAAAGAGCATCCAGCCAGGCGATTTCCCCAAGATGGATAAATCCTGTAAACGGCATCTTACAGGAGCAACTCATTGCACTTAATTCACTTGCTTGGAATGGCACCATAGTAGTCAGGACTGCGACCAAGGCTTGGACTACAATCCCAGCACACCGACCAATTTTGGAGTACAAACTTTAGTTTGTATTCTCTTAAATTAACACATTCCGATCCGACCCCAAATCTGTGACGCGCGTACTTGAAGGGGCCCTCATCGAATTTCCCGGCTGTGCCATGGTCATCAGCCATGACCGTTTCTTCCTTGACAGGATATGCACGCATCTGCTGATTTTCGAAGGGAATGGAAAACTGAAATGGTTTGAAGGCAATTTCCAAGCCTACGAGGAAAAATGCTTGCCGCCGATGCCGAACATCTCCTACACCGCCGAAAACACTATAAACGCCTGCCACTTAACTAATCTACATTTAGATATATATATTAACCTACATTTTGCGGTTCAATCAGTCGAAAAAGATTTAAGTTGTTGAAGTTCAATATGGTGTGAACTGCATTGCAGTTCACGAAATATACCTTTAAGAATCGGCTGATTGAACCCGCGAGGGTTAGACCATTGCGGCGTATCTGTTTGTCAAGAAGAGGCTTGGAGTAGTTACTACACCGGCGCCTCTCTTGACTTCGCATCTAAGCCGCACTGGTCAAACGCAAAATGTAGGTTAATTTGAAAACGGCATGTGTAAACATCTAAGTGTAGGTTTGACCCCAATGCCCACTGGTTTGACCCCAATGCCCACTCGAGATACTAAAGCAGTTGTTGCAAAAAATGCGACAACTGAACTTCTTTCAAACTCATTGGTTATGAATATATTGGACAGATGTCTAGAAAAAAATAATCGGCGCCAGTATGGGCAAATTCCTGAAGGGAAGGATAATATCGTTAAAATGTTGCGGACCTGAGACAAGTAAACCGGGGTTGAAGGTTTTTTATCATTCTTTCGTATTGAAATGAACAAAGGAGTATATCGCAGTTGAGACTGTCCAATAGCCTTGAAAATTCCGCCCAAAAGGGTATAACCAACGCATGATAAATGTGGAGGCGGGCGACGGAGATCGTGAATCAGACGATAAATAATCGGGACAGTCTAATTTATTCTTTTGAGGCTTACGATAAGAGCGGGCTTTTTCGGACGGGTTCAAGGCGGGCTTGATACTTGGGAAACATGGAACTGCAATAATATTAGAGCCTATTGAAAAATTGCAGATGGAAAGCTGACTCAGCCAGCCATAGGGCTGGCAATCCTTTCTTCAAGGCCCCGAGCGCCCACAAGTGCCTCGGGGCAATCCATTTAAAAGGCGGCACCATGATCCAAAATAAGATCATTGCATGGCTAATTCACGGCAGAATTTTGCAAAGAAAAAAAATACGGACGTCGCTGTCGGCTTTTCCCATGGGATAGTCGATAGGGTTGTGAAAGTTCTTTATTTTGGGCAGATGCCTGAATTTTTTGAATGAGATTAGAGAATTCATAAAATTAGCTTGAAATTGCTTTGAAGGCAATTATCTTAAAATACAATGAAATCGTATATAGGACAGATGGAATCGCATCTGCTGGCTTATGCGCAGATGCGCAGGACAGAGATCATCCGCACTGGTGACATATGCCAGCCTCTTGGCATTAGTTCGAAACAGGAACGCGAGCTATTTAGCCGAATGTCTAGACGAGGAATTATAATAAGGCTTGTTAGAGGACTTTATCTGCTTCCTATGAGAATGCCTCCCGGGGGCAAGTTTGCTGTGGGGGATTATTGCATTTTATCCAAACTGATGAAATCCGTAGCTGCGCGCTACCAGATATGCGGGCCGAATGCATTCAATATCCATGGTTTTTCGGAGCAGATACCGAATCGGACATATGTATTCAACGATAAGTTCAGTGGAGGCAGAGTGATTGGCGGTCTGCAGTTTGTTTTCATAAAGCGGGACGTTGGGAAACTTGGTGGGACGCAGATCTTGAAAACGGGAGATAAGGAACGTGTCTTCATATCTACAAAGGAGCGCAGTCTTATTGACGCACTTGACGAATGGAGCAGGTTTGCAACTATGCCCCAAGCCTTCGAATGGATTGAAAAATCCGTGAAGCACGACAAGTCTTTTGCAGGGGCAATTGTAAGATGCGCGGTAAAATATGCATCACAGGGGACGCTTAGGAGACTTGGATATGCGCTTGACAGGACGTTTGGCGATTATAGTGTCACATGTCCGCTCATAAAAAAAATACGTTCTTCAAAGTCTTTCATTCCTCTGGTCCCCGGAAAACCGGCAAGAGGAGGAATCGACCGCAAGTGGGGAATAATAAGAAATGACTGCAAATGACAATGGCCAGATACACTCAGACAAGGAGCTTTTCCGTGATTCTGTGCTTTTCACGGCAAAGGAGACTGGATTTTCTGCGAACCTGATAGAAAAGGATTACTACTGCAGCCTTGTCCTCATGAGAGTGTATGGAGATTTGGGGGTTAAGATTGCCTTCAAAGGCGGCACCAGCCTGAGTAAGTGTCATACTGATTTTTTCAGGATGAGCGAAGACCTGGATTTCATGATTCCAATGCCTCCCGAAAGTACACGAAAACAGCGAAGCAAAGCGATGGAATGCTTGAGAGAGAAATGGGAAAGCAATATCTGTCTTGCTCCCTTCAAGGAGATATCCGCCCTAAAGGGACATAACAGTTCCCTCCAATATGTGGGGGAACTTGAATATGATTCACTGCTGACTGGAGCTACTGGAAGGATCAAAATGGAGATAGGACTCCGTGAAGAATTGCTTTCTCCTACTGAAAGAAGAGTGGCAAATACCATCCTGATTAA
>CAZXAC010000229.1:0-4250 GCA_964638335.1 uncultured Lentisphaera sp.
CAAATTCCTTAGGATCGAAGAGTTTATCCGAAGCTCTGTATCCTATTTCCATGTACTCTACTCCAGCTTTGATTAGCGCTGAATAGACAGCGGCGACCATCTCGTCGCTGAACTGCCATTTATTTATCAGACCTCCGTCTCTTATGGTGCAGTCCACAACTTTTACTTTATCGTTTGCGATTATGCTCATAAAAATCTCCTTAATTATTAGTGATTATGGGAATTTTGATAAAAAAAAACCCCGCACACTCCGCGGGGTTGACTGATTGCGATCTTAACTGTATCAGTCTACCGGCAGATCTTGGTAGACTATGTTATATATGTCGTGATCGGGTCCTACGACGAATTCCGGTTCCATCCATGGCCCGTATCCCCATCCGGAATCACTTGGGCTGTCAGTTGATCCTGGGAGAGGCATCGGAAAGGTCGCTATTTCTATAACGCCAACGACTTCTCTTGCCACAAAATATCCTATTCCCTTGAGCGATCCGTAGGTTACTGCGGCAAGTCCGCCATCTTCCTTGTTCACGTCGTATATTTTGAAAGGAATTTCTAAAGCTCCGAAACCGACATTCACTATTCCTCTGCCTAGCTTTCTGAAGGGATCTCCCGCGCTGGCGCTGAGGCTTGAAAGCAATAAGACCGCAACGACGAGACAAAGAAATCTTACACTCTTTCTCATAAAGTAACCTCTTTTAGTTATTTTAGTCCTTAATGAATAGTTTGAAATTTAATTTAGAGACCTAAATTTACCGCTTGAAAATAACAGTTCAAGGATAAAATTTGTTTTTTTTAATATAAATCATTTTTGGGGGCTTAAGAAATGAGTAGGAAAAGAATAAATGGAATAACAATGCTTGGCAGATCGGGAGTGGTTTCGGCCAAGTCTCCAGATGAAGCAAAACTAGAAACATTTAAAAACAGATATTCGGACAGGGATTACGAGATAAGTTTTAAATGCCCTGAGTTCACATCTCTCTGTCCGGTGACTGGACAGCCTGATTTCGGCGAGATAACAATAACCTACGTTCCAGATATGAGCTGCCTGGAGAGCAAGTCTCTGAAGCTTTTTATAAATTCTTTCAGAAATCACAATACTTTCCATGAAGAGGCGGTGAACAAAATAAGAGATAAGATAGTTGAGGTGCTAATGCCGAGGAGGCTTGAAGTCTTAGGCGTATTTAAAGCGCGCGGTGGAATAGCGATAACAGTTAAGGCAGATTACCAAGGGAGATGACATAATGATTTTCAAATTTTTAAAAGAGGGGAACATCTGTTCGCCTTCAGGATTCTTGAGCTCATCGCTACACTGCGGACTGAAGAAAAGCGGGAAGGCGGATCTATGCGTACTTTTTTCAGAAACTCCCGCCCTCGTAGTGGGAGCTTTTACAAGCAATAAATTTTGCGCTGCGCCAGTAGAAGTAACTAAAAAAATCATTGAAAGATCCTCAAGGGTGCGCGCGATAGTTGTAAATAGCGGAAATGCAAACGCATGCACTGGGAAAGATGGAATAAAGAACGCAGTTTCAATGACAGAAATAGCGGCAAAACATCTTGGTGTTTCGCCTTGGGAAGTCTTAGTCTGTTCAACCGGGCGAATAGGCGTCCAAATGCCAATGGACAAGATCTCCAACGGCATATCAAAGGCATGCTCGGGATTGTCAAAAGAAAAAGGATCCGACGCGGCAGGAGCCATAATGACGACAGACCTTGTAAAAAAAGAATGCGCCGTATCGTTTAGGACATCGGATGGGAAAAGGATAACAATAGCATCAATGACGAAGGGGTCTGGCATGATAGCTCCCAAGATGAAAACTGCCCATCCACATGCCACTATGCTGTCATTTATAACGACAGACGCTAAAATAGACAAGGCGCGTCTATGGGAAATATTTGACTCTTGCGTTTCGCGAACATTTAACATGATAAGCGTTGACGGAGACATGAGCACAAATGACAGCGTAATACTCCTCGCCAACGGAGACGCTGGCAACAAAACAATAAAAGGAAAAAGTCCCGATGCCGGGAAATTTTCAGAAGCCTTGTATGCGGTAATGACGAAAATGGCAAAAAATATAGTTCTAGACGGAGAAGGAGCGACGAAATTCATAACGATTGAAGTCAGTGGCGCAAAAACTTATAGCGATGCCGAACTATGCGCCAGGGCCATATCCAACTCTATGCTTTGCAAGACCGCATGGTTCGGCGGAGACCCCAATTGGGGAAGAGTTTTGGCGGCGGCAGGTTATTCCGGGGCACAATTCGACCAGTCCAATGTGAGTATGAAATATAATGATGTTCCCGTAATAACGAAGGGGCTGCCCATCGGGACATCCGAAGAGAAACTTGCCAAGGAGGTTTCAAAGAAGGAACTTGTAGTTAGGATAAATCTCGGAGCCGGTTCTGCTAAATGCGCGATGTGGACATGTGATCTTTCGTACGAATATGTAAAAATAAATGCCGACTACAGAACTTAAAACGGAGACATTTAAATGGAAAAAATCATAGGTAAGGCGGCGGTACTTATAGAAGCTCTGCCATATATCCAGAAATTTCGAGGAGAAATCATAGTAATAAAATTTGGCGGAAGCATCATGGAGGATGCAAAGCTCATGGCGATGACGATAAGAGATATCGTTTTTATGGAAACTGTCGGCATGAAGCCCGTGGTGGTACACGGCGGAGGAAAGGCTATAACAGCTAAAATGAGCATGTTGGGCATAGAAACAAAATTTATAAACGGCCTGAGATTCACTTGCGAAAAAACTATAAATGTGGTTGACGATGTTCTTCATAATGTAATAAACGCCGACATAGTGGCCAAGGCGAACAAGTTTGGTTCGAATGCCTTTTCGATATCGGGCAAGACCTTCATGAGGGCAAAGAAAAAATATACGGAATGTCCAAACACAGGAAAGAAACTTGATATCGGATTAGTGGGGGATATAAATCACGTCGATCCGTCTCCCATTCTTCAAGCACTTAAGAAGGGGAAACTTCCGGTAATACCGCCGCTGGCCTGTGATAAAAATGGGTTGGTATACAACATAAACGCGGATATAGCCGCCTGCGAGATCACCGAAGCGTTAAAGGCGAAAAAACTTGTATTCATAAGCGACGCGCCAGGAATACTGGCTGACCCGAAGAACGATAAAAGCAAGATAATAACGACGATAAGAGTCGGAGAGATCGACAAGCTTATCAAGAGTAAAGTCATATCTGGCGGTATGATCCCGAAGGTTCAGAGCGCAGTAAGAGCACTGAAAGCTGGAACGGGCAAGGTGCATATGATAGATGGAAGGATAAAACATTCTCTGCTGCTTGAAATATTCACTGACAAGGGGATAGGCACAGAAATAGTAATGTGAGCAGAGAGGAGTCCTAATGCTGAGTTGCATTCCATTTCTTACGCAACTCAGAGGATTTTCTCAGCATATCGGAGACCTTTTCGAGATCTCTATTTTTTAGCGACTTGCGAAATTCGCAAAGAATATCCTCAAGCTTTTTCAGAGCGGGGACGATGTTATCTGAATTAAAATCAATTATTTCCTCCCACATATCCGGAGATGAAGAGGCCACCCTGGTGCTGTCTCTGAATCCACCGGCACAAGCCTTGGCCCTGCGTGAGAATTCAGCGTTCGAACATTGCAGGACCGATGATGCTAGGGCGGCGGCGGAAAGGTGCACGAGATGACTTGTCAGAGCCACCGTTTTGTCGTGCAATTCCGGGCTTAAAATTTCTATTTTTGCCCCTGCCGCCTTCCACAAATCGGCAACAGACGACACGGCAAGCTTCGAAGTCCCTTTTGAAGGAGTAAGAAAAACGACGGCATTCCTATATATCTCAGGATAGGCGGCTTCCGCGCCGCTATGTTCTGAACCAGCCATCGGGTGGCTTCCCACAAAGTCAACTCCATGCTTTTTCAATTCTGGATTAAGCTTCCGAACAATCTCCCTTTTTACGCTGGCTATATCAGTGACAATAGATCCCTCGGCAAAAAACGAGGCATTTTCCTTGGTGAAACTTATTATTGTCTTGACAGGCAAACATATTACCGATATATCGGCGCATTTTATCGCGTCGGACAATTTTTCGCAAGCTTGGTCGCAGGCATTTTTTTTGAGTGCGTAGTCGAGAGACTCCTTTCTTCTAGCCCAAGCTATTCTATGGCATTTACCCTTCAGCGCAAGTCCAAGCGAAGTGCCAAGAAGCCCCAAGCCCACTATTGCCACCTTCTTTTCTCTTTTTA
>CAZXAC010000230.1:0-4230 GCA_964638335.1 uncultured Lentisphaera sp.
GGCCAGATTTTTGCTTGAGCTTACGAAGGATTACCTAAATTTGGCGAAGATAGAGAGCGGTGAACTCAATCCGGAATTTCATATAGGGGTAAACTTTCGTGAATTACTCGAAGACTCACTATCCATCCTAGAGACTCAAATAAAGGGTAAGAAATGCAAGGTGGAATGCGAATTTCGCGGCGAGGATTTGTCTTCAGATTGTGATCCTGACCTGATTAAGATAGTACTGATAAATTTGATAGGCAATGCCGTGAAATACGGAAACGAAGGATGCAGGGTGAAGATAAACGCGGTAGGGAGCGAAAAGGAAATTAGCGTGTCGGTATGGAATGAAGGACCGGGTTTCTCACAGGAAGACAAATCTAATCTCTTCCGTAAGTTTTCCCGTCTGAAACGTCCTGAACTGATGAGACAGAAGGGCTCCGGAGTTGGATTATATACTGTATGGCAGGTGATTTCAGCCCATGGAGGCAAGGTCTCCGCCGATTCTGAACTGGGCAAATGGGCCGAATTCAAATTCATCATCCCAAGACATCAAAAATCTAAGAAGGATTAAGAAAGCGAGCAAATCATTTCACCTGACGGACCGACCTCCGCGTGTAAATCAAGGCGTCAGAAAGAAAAGTACAAAAGACATTGCGATGTCAAGCGTCCTTCATGAATCCGCCGTGTCGGCTTCTTATCCTGAACACCGCGACAAGCATCTTCAGGGCATCCCTGAGAAGATTCAGTTTTGAGCCTTCTTTTTCGGACCATTTCACCGGCAGCTCCGCTATCGAATATCCTAGGAGCTGTGAGATATACAGAATTTCCACATCAAAAGCCCATCCGTCTTCAAGCGATTTTGAGAAGACCTTTGATGCCGTCTCTCGCCGGAAGATTTTGAATCCGCATTGGGTGTCGCTTATTCCCGGGACGGCCAATATGTTCACTATGCCGTAGAACAATCTACCTATTAGCGCTCTAGGGCCGGATCTTTCCGCCTTTGCGCTTCTTCTAGTTCCTATTGCGACATCAGCGCCTGAGCGCAAGGCGTTTAGCAGCGTTTCGACTTCTGATATTGGTGTGGCGCCGTCGGCATCAGCGTATAGGATTGCATCGGCATCAGCGCTGAGCACTCCTTTTCTGACGCTAAAACCTTTCCCGCGATTTTCGCAGTTTGGGATAATTTTAATTATGGATTCTTTCTTCGCTATCTCCTCTGCCACTTCGATTGTTTTATCCGTAGATCCGTCATCAACTATTATTACCGACGATATAAGTTTGTTTGTCTTCGCATATTCCAGAACCGATTTTAGAAAGGGGGCAAGCCTTTTCTCCTCATTAAAGGCTGGGATAACAACCGATATTTTTTTAATTTCGGAGAGTTTTTCAGAATTATCCTCTCCGGTTTTTTTTCTTCGGGCAAGCACCTCAACCAATTTAGGATGGAGAAAATCTAGGACGGAGAATTTGTATCGGCTCAGATAGAGCCACCCAAAGAATAGAACTGGGACAATACGAAGCAGGTGAAAGACCGCAAGCACGGGAAGGCAATTGAAACCCGAGATGAAAACGGGAAGTTCCGCCACGCCAATGGCGAAGGGACAAGGCGACATCTCGTACAGTCCTGTGAAAAGTATGTATATTACGACCGCGTCCCTGGTCGGGATCGAGCAGGCATTTGCCGCCAGACAAAATAAATATCCTTCTATTACCCAGATGAGCGACCCGCCGATAAACATCAACAGGAATTTTAGTGTTTGCCCTTTCCAAGCTGAGAAGCTGTAAGCTAGGAAAAACATTGCTAACGATATACCGATCAGAGGCCATGGCATTCCGAGGAGGATGTATAGCACAACGCTGAGCGCAGAGAAAGCCAGTATTATCGATGCGGAAGTCCTAGAGGCGAGCCATGATATAAGTCTTTCGGAAGAAGTTTCCCCTTCGTTCTGAAGGAATTCCGCCTCGAAGGCCTTTCTTGGAAAAAACGGACTTACGATTTGCGCCGTTTGAACTATCGCCTCATACGCGAAGGACTGATGAAATGATATTTGCCTGAGAAAAAACATTTTCCTTCGGAAGACCCTGAGTAAAAAACCCGATATCGAAGACATGAGCAGGAGGGAGATCGGGAAAATCCCCATTCTTAGTGCGATATCGTGGGGGAATTTGACAACTATGAACGCGAAGATTGAAATTCCGGCAATCAAGCAGAGAGCGAGATTTATCTTAAACGCGAAATATTTTTTTGAGTTTGAATTCATTCGCTAATCATCCATGTAACGTCATTTTTCTTATTGATTAGGCTGACTGGTATCGAGTTATCTTCACTTCCTAAGATAGCTCTTTGAAGGATTTTTTCCTTATTTGGTCCTTGTATCATGAAAATCAGTTTTGAAGCTGAGTTAAATACCGACAGTCCGAGGGTTATTCTCTCCACGCATGGTTCGCTAGTCTCTGGCGGCGGAACGGCGATTGCGATTTTCGCGGATTTCAGTGCGGGGGAATTCGGAAAAAGCGATGCGAAATGCGCATCGGGCCCCATTCCGGCGATTATCAGATCAAAAGATGGTCTGCCATCAAAGATGTCTTGTATCCTGTCAGAATATTCATCCGCCGCCGTAGTGGCGTCTTTAAGTTTTGTATTTACGCTTATGATATTCTCGTTCGGAATATGGATTTTATCCAATAGGATTTTCTTTGCCATCCCGTAGTTGCTCCTTTCGTCCTCTGGAGCCACAAAGCGCTCATCGGTCCAGAAAATTCTTATCATATTCCAGTTGATTTCTTTGTCCTCGGCTAGCATTGAAAAGAATAAAGATGGAGTTTTACCGCCTGGAATTACCAGATTGAAGAATCCGGCAGATTTTAATTTTGCGCCCAACTCTGATTTAAAGGTGCGCATTAACGCATCAGCCATCATACTCATATTACAAAATTTTTTCTCTTTCCACATAAGTTGTTTCCAAACTGAATTTTCTTGTGTTTTTGCCGAAGAATAATCTAAGGTTCTATCTTCTGCAAGCGCTCTATACTGGATATAAAATCTAAAATCCCGTCCTCATACAGATTTCCGGAATCGATATATCCTTCATTGTGCGAACCAATAATTTCCAAAAATCGCTTTGGCTCTTTCGCTTTTTCGTAAATTTTTCTTCCCATTTCGAATGGTATTATCTCGTCATGCGGACTGTGAACGACCAGGAGGGGGCATTTTATTTTTTCGATTTTCATCAAAGAGTCATATTTTATAACGCAGAGCAGTCTTGCGGGCAGGAATGGATAAAGTTTTGCGGCCATGTCTGGAATGGAGCTGAATGTTGATTCGATTATCAGGGCGGAGGGGTTGTTCCTTGAGGCAAGGTCAACAGCGACAGCTCCTCCTAGCGAGCGCCCGAATATTATAATTTCCTTTTCAGGAATGCCTTTTTTCATGAGATAGTCGTAAGCGGCATCGGCATCAAGGTAAGTTCCTTTTTCAGAAGGAGAGCCTTCGCTTCTGCCATATCCCCTGTAATCAAATATTAAGACGTTGCAACGCATCTTATTGAAGACTTGTATTGAATGTAGTCTATCCGATATGTTTCCAGCATTTCCGTGACAGAAAAGTATCGTCTTAGATGCTTTCTCCGCTGGTATGAACCACGCATTTATCAGAATAGAATCGGCGGTAGAAATGAATAAATCCTCATAACTAAGCCCGACACTTCCGGGAGAGGCCTCCAAGATTCTGCTTGGCTGAAAAACTATCCGTCCCTGCATAAAAAACAAAAACAGGGAAAGCCCGATCAGGACTATGCAGGAATATATTATGATCTTCAAAAGCATTTTCTTTAAAAATATGCGCCTTTTCATAATATCGTCGGCGGGGAAAATTATTTCCTCCAAAATGTCGGGAGGAATATTACCATAACCGTAAATATTTCAAGGCGGCCGAGAAGCATAAGAAATGTCAATATAAGTTTTGAAAAGTCGGACATCCATGAATAAGTGAAAAGAGGGCCAAGTTTAGCGAATGCGGGACCAATGCTGCCGATGCATGAGACCGATGCTGAGACCGACGTAAGAATGTCATTTCCGTCCTGAGTGCATAGCAACAACGCTCCTATTGCAGTCACAGCCAAGTATATAAAGAAGAATGCTAGCACCTTGTGAAGGGTATCTATCTCCACTCTCACTCCATTTAGGGTTATGTTCGAGAGGGAATGCGGAAAGAGAGTCCTTTTTATCTGCATGGCTGCATATTTT
>CAZXAC010000231.1:0-4214 GCA_964638335.1 uncultured Lentisphaera sp.
TAAGTTGATTTTAAAGATTATCAGAAAACACCCGATTAAGTTTACATGAACCAAATTAAATACTTTCCCGAGAGGTAAAAACAAATAAAAAAATCTAGCTTTATTCCTGGTATTGCAAAGAAAACTCTCCGCCCTATATTATGCGTTTGAGTTTTGAGTGATTGGCTTCCTACCCCGTGGTGTAATGGTAGCACAAGTGGTTTTGGTCCATTTAGTCAAGGTTCGAATCCTTGCGGGGTAGCCATTTATACTTTTTGGCGTGCTATTGTTTGATGGCATGTTATATGCTTCAGTGTAGTTGGGTGTGGCGAATAAATATTAAGACTTTTCAGGAGGTGGCTCCATGAAAACGGCATCAAAAAATAAGAAAGTCGCTGGGATCCGGGCTCAACGCTTCTCATTTATCGAACTCACCATAATCTTAGGGGTGCTATGCATCTTGCTTACACTGTTTCTGCCGTCCTTCAAGAGGGCAAAAGAATATGCGAGAGAAACCCAGTGCATGAACCACATCCGCCAAATAGCAATAGGCTACAATGCCTACATGAATGATTACAAGACGACTTGCCCTATGCCGGCCAATGGAAGGTTTCTCGATGACATGTCTATAGTCTATCCGTACGTCAGCAATATCGGAGTCTTCTCATGCCCAAGTACAAAGACTCCACGTCCACAATCTGTAAAGGACCTAGAACTACAGCTCAAGGACAGCGGTAACTCCATAGTATTAAATTCTTCCGTAAAAGACTACATCGGTACTGTATATGAAGAGTGGCTCAGGACGATATACAATGGCAGTCTGGTCAATGAAGGTCATGGGACAAGCAGCTATGGAATAAACCCTGACAATCCTTCTGGCAATTTTGACCTATCTTCAGCGGAAAAGGGGGGTTATATACGAAAACCTTTCCGGGAATCACTTCAAAGGTTACAGAAACGTGGTATATGTGGAAGACCTCCACTATGTGAAGTATCAGAACGTCTCGAAGGATTCCCCTGACTATGTATGGTTCCTAAGCCTAAGCAGCAACGGCAGGATAAGCATATCTGAAGTTGTCCAACAGAACAAGGAAAGCGGTGGCGGTGGTAAAAAGAAGTAACTAGGACTCCTCGTTATAAGGTTACTTCTTAGGCTCTTTTATTAACATCGGGTCCGTGTTGTAGCTTGAACAGTTTGGGCAACGACAATAGTTCAAGTAGTATTCGGGTTTTTCATTTTCTTTAAGGTTTTCAGGCGCAGGACGTATTACGATGGGGAATTCATACTTGCAATCGCGACATTTCCAAGCGATGCCGATATTTTCACCGCATTGGGAACATTTATAAAATTCCATCTTAGATGGATCGATATCCCGGACTTCATTATATTTGCATTTATAGCATATTACTCGCTTCGTTTCTTCTGAATCACTTTTGAACGCCCTTATCAGGCTTATTGCGAGAATTACAACAACGACTGCGAGGATCGCAATCTCTATTTTTTTCTTATGCTTGGCTAAAAAGCCAATATCTTCGTTGCTTTCGCTCATATCTAACACCGATAGAAAGAATAAGAGGCCGCCTGAATGGCGGCCCCATATTTAAAACATAAAAAAACAAGACTTATCAAAGTTGTTTCTTTATTTCAGCAAGCAGAGCCGCTTCTTTAACTGTATCTCCGTTAAGTCCATACCTGATGTATATCTTGGTAAGCTTTTCTTCGACTTTTTTCATTGTAACATTGATATCATCGCCTTTATATTCCTTTTCGAGGACCGTATCGAGGACTTTGTTGGCTCCCATTCCGACTTTCGGTAGTGCCAAAGCGGTTGCTTCAGACACTTTATCAAGTGATGAGTTGAGATCGGCTATTGTCGCATGGCTTTCGTGGTGAGACTTTGCCATGTCTTCGAACACCGAGCATCCTGTTACAGACAGAGCCACCATTGCGGCGACTGCCACTAGAAGAAGTGCTTTTTTCATTACTGTTCTCCTTTTTGTTATTTGCTATTTTCTAAATCTAAACTGTGAATTAAAAAAATCAATAACTGAATCAATTTCAGCCCAACAGAAATAATCTTACTCTATATTCTGGATCTGTTCTCTGATCTTCTCAAGTTCGCTTTTAAATGATATTGTAAGGTGCGATATTCCATGACTTGTCGTTTTTGCTGACAGCGTTCCGATTTCCCTCTGCAATTCCTGCGCCAAAAAATCCAAATTTTTTCCTACTGGTTCCCTTGAATTTAGGCTATCATCGAACTGCGCGAGATGGCTCCTTATTCTAGTAATTTCCTCGCTCACGTCGCATTTTTCAGCGTATATCGCAATTTCTTTTGCGACTCTCTCATCGTCTGCCGAGATGGAAAGCCCCATATCTTCAAGTCTTGAAAGCAGTAAATCTCTTCTCTGCTTAGAGGAATTTTCGCATTTTTTTTCAATTTCGCTTGTCAACTCGCTCAAGATCTTCAGTCTAGCTTTCAGGTCCTTGCAAAGTCCTTCGCCCTCCTTCTGTCTCATATCTGTCAATTTATCAATGGCTGCAGATGTCGCCGCGGAAACAATTTTTTCAATTTCTTTGGAATCTTCGATGAGATTTTCAGATATGATTTCTGATGACGCGATAAGGTCGGAAATTGTGATTTCAGTCTTGATCTTCAGTTTTTTTCTGAGTCTTTCAAGGGTTTTCCATACGCTTTCGAGTTTTTTTGATAAGCCGGAGCCAAAGTCTGATTTAGCTGATGGCGAGGTTTTTCGCGAAATTCGCAATGTTAGCATTCCTCTTGATATTCTCGAAGATACGATTTTGCGAAGTGGGCTTTCTAGACGTAGCAGATCTTCGGGGAGATTTATCTTTATTTCGAGGTTTTTTCTGTTAACCGAAAAGGCTTCAGCACAAATACAGAATCCGGACTTGCAGATCTTTTCAGCCGCGCCATATCCGGTCATGCTTTTCATTTTGCCTTTTCTTCCTTTGTCTTGGTATCAACTGGTTCCGGTGGAAATTCAAGATCGTGGATATCCCTTATAATGACCCATTCTGGATGCCAATCATCCATTCTTGCCTCTGAAACACCGGATACGACGACGCATTTATCTTTCGTTTCAGGTAATTTCCACACTATCCAAGTGTGACATACATCGTTTTTAGATATTTGCGGTTTACCGCTCCTATTAAGTAATTTGACCTGGTATACAGAAGGCCGACCAAATCGAATTTCAAACCTATCCGCATCGCTAAGGACAGGAAGTTCCTTAACGGCCTTGGCTCTTGCCCTATCCACCGAACGAGCATAATAATAATCCGGCGACGCGCAGGAAGAGAAGAGTAGGCATAATGACGCAAAAAGTACGAGCTTCATAATGAGTTTCATGCTAAAAAACCTTTTTTCGCCAAAATATATCCTGCTTAGCGAAAATCGCAAGAATCGCATTGCTCTATATTTCGCGAAGCGATCAAATCCGTTGGAAAGAGAACGTTACGAGAAATGATCAGTTCGTAAAATATTTATTATTTGAAACATTCCGGAGTCGTAAGCTGACGATAAAAATCCGCATAATGATCTTTTTTATCAGAACTCCTCAATGCGATTGCCGTCCTAGGATGTTCGTTTAAGATTCCTGTTATCATGTATGGAATCAGATATCCCCACTCGATCTCATCCTTTCCAAGTTTAACAAAGACGTCCTGTATAATTTGCAATATCGGTTCAATTTCGTACTGCGGATTCTTAAGCCATGATAGCAGGAGTTCCATAGGGCAGTTGCCAGCGCCGCGCCCGATGCCGTTTACTGTCACATCGCAATACGTCGCTCCGCTCTGAACCGCCTGTATAGTATTTGCAAAGCCCAACTGCTGGTTGTTATGTCCGTGGAAACCTGTCCTTTTCTTTTTCAATATTCCGCAGAAAAGTTCGACCAGATATTTGACGTCATCTGGATATAGAGATCCGTAGCTGTCAACTACTGTAACAGCGGTGACTTCAGTCTCTTCCTCTATCTCTTTCAAGCCCTTCACCAAATCATGTTCATTCACGGTTGATATCGCCATTATATTTATGAAGGCTTCATATCCCTTGTCTTTTACCAAGTTTGCAATTTCTATAGCTTTTTTGACATCCTTTATGTAAGTAGCGACCCTGACAAAATCCAAGAGGGAATCCTGACTGGGCAGGAGGTCTTCTGTTTCGACCCTGCCTATATCGACCATCACGCCGAGTTTCATCTTTGGGTGT
>CAZXAC010000232.1:0-4197 GCA_964638335.1 uncultured Lentisphaera sp.
CTGGGAACACTTGAGGTATTTGCCAAGATTTGCCAGGATCTGCACGTCTTCGCTCGGCTTTCCAAGACGGAACAAATACGCGCTCCTTCCAGATATGGCCGATGTCGCTCCGTATATCGCCTGATCGGCTCCAACGGTAAGAGATGTCACAGCGCTCTGATCGTTCGGAATTTCTCCACCTGATTTGCGCGTCAGGACATGATAGTCCGTCACTATCCATCCACGAGTTTTGCCTTCACTTCCAGGACCCGCATAAATCTTTCTGGGAGGAAATTTGAGCGCCTCCTCTTCAGTGACAAGCCATTTGGTTTTTTCCGGATGCGCCGGGTCATGAATCGCCAAATAAGATGTCGGAGGATCTCCGCCATGCACCGCAAAGACAGCACGACCTGACCTATCCACGCAAACTCCATAGCAATATGACAAATAGAAACGCGGATCAAGGATTCCCATAACCTTGTGAGAACGCTTCTTAATGTCAAACTCGACACACATCATACCGCCCCCGATATATGAGCCGTGACTACCAGCAAGGTAGTAAAGCTTGCTCTCATCGTTGCTCAGCGCCATATTTGGAGTGTAAACGCTGTCATACGGAGTAACTTGCCCCAAAGATTCTATCTTCTCCGTATTCGGATCCATTCGGAACAAATATCCAAGACTAGTGGCAAAGTATATAGTACCATCTTTTGTTTTGACATGAATTCTGAGAGAATCATTCTCCCTCACCAATATATCTGTATCCTCAAGGACTTCAGTGTCAGGATTGAATCGGAACAGGCATCCAAAGTTATTAATCGCGTAAATCATTCCCTTGTCGGTTATGATAAGCTCTCTGCCCAAATGTATCTTGACATTGTCTTTGGACGTCGGGCTCCAACCGAAAACCCCATATACTGTTGTCTTGTGAGTGTTAAGATCATATTTTAAAAATGTCTTCTTAGGCCAAGTAATCAGGTATAGAATATTTCGTTCCTTATCAATGACCATAGTCTGAAGACCTTCATAACGGATAGGAATGCCGAGATCCCGCGTAACTTCAGTTTTAGGGTCATACTCGAAAAGATGGCCTCCCTCATACTGGTCTGGATGAGAATAGTGTGGGAGTTTGCTGATGTGGCCAATACCGCCCTGCATCGTGCCAAAATATATTTTCCCATTCTTTGCTTGGCATATCCTCGTATGGATTTTGGACTCTCCTACGGCCGTATTTGTGGCTCTGACTCCCAGCACGTCGGAGATTGCCGAGCATACAGTGGATTTCCCCGTCTTCGGATCAAAACGGAACAACCAAACCTCTCCATCTATTGTCAGATGATTTCCCCCACCGGAATATATGCATCCATCCTCTGCCAGAAGAATATTCCCCCACATGGAATTTACCAGAAAATCATCTGACAGCGGAATCAAACCTATATCTCGCGTGAACGCCGGTATATCGTTCACCATATACTTCGCTCTCATATCGTTCTCCTTAAATTTATTTAATATCTGAATGATAAATACTGCAGAGAAAAACAGCTTCTAAAACTTCAAAATATACTCAGACCATAGCACCGCATGAGAATACAGCAAATCTTGATATTTCAGAATATTTTTTGCACTTTCGATTTCGGTAACTTAACTCCATCTTAAATCTCTTCAAAAGGGCAAAACGAAAAATTTACCGAATAGCATTCATATTTAGTCAAACAGAACATCATTTCAATACTCTGAGATCACCGCAAGAATTTCAAGCGGAGACTTTCCGGAGCATTTTACGGAATGTCCCGCTCCACCTCCAGTAAGAATACTGTCGCCAGCCTTAAGCAGTGAAGTCTTTCCATTGTCGTCGAGTTCGGCTTCACCTTTCAATATCAGAAAAACTTCCTCTTCGTTTTCATGTTTATGAAACCCTATGCTCGATCCCGGCTCTAATATTAGTTTTGCAAAAAGTCTGGTTTTCGCTTTCAAATCCTTTCCTGGCTCCCAGATTTTTTCAATCGTCACTTTTCCTTCACCGCCTCTCATCTTCTCTCTGGTTTCTGTTATAAACTCACCATTTTTCCTAATCATTTTCCCCTCTTATTTTTAAAAAAATTCCTGATTCGCCCAAAAGATTTCAAGTAGAACGACTGCAGTTTCACCGCGTGAACAGGACAGCTTTCGATGCAACACATGCAAAGGATACATTTTTTTCTTTTAACCTCAAGGCTTCCATCTTTTTTCTTACTAATTGCTTTCTGACTGCATGCTTCGAGACATTTCCCGCACTTTACGCAAAATTCTTGGTTTATTTCCGGATGTGATGACAGCAAAGGAGAAATCCATCCGAAAAGCAAATCCGGGACTCGATGCAGGATATCAGCTTTTGATCTGGCGCCTTTCGGAATATCCTCAATTTTCAGATCCCTTTCCAAAATCTCAATAATCTGAAGATCTGAAGTTCCCAATCCAGCCTTAGATGCAAATCCAAGCAAAGGAATATCTTCAGGAGAATAACCATATATTGAGGCCGCTACAGAATCCAAAGCGACGGCATCTGAACTTGCGAAAATCGCAGACGCCCTATGAGGAGAACCATTTGAAGGCCCATCTCCCGCCATCGCAACGACAGCATCCATCAGGTAAAAATCCGCCCTCAGCATTCCATAGATTTCTGATAAAAATCGAGCCATTTTCACTGGGGATGGATATTTACCGTGAAAAGCACTTTTAGCATTGCCAACTACCAGTCCGTATGAATTTTTTACCGCTCCAGTTATCTTGGTTAGGGCATGAGTCTTCAATTTAGGCAGTGATATAACCGCATCCATTTCGAAGAACTCCCTAAGAACCGGCAAAATGCTTCCATCCGATAGTTCAACGCGTCGAATATTTTCGAAAGGAAGCAGTAATGCCCCTTCCTCTCCAGCAACAGCCTTCATGCCGGTTTTTGTCCATAGCTCATCGAAGGAATAATTACCCGCTGGACTGTCACCAATATAAATCTTCTTGCATCCAGTTTTTTTAAGAAGCTTAATAAAAGCTCTAATCACTTCAGGGTGAGTTGTTGTAAAACCATCTGGATCTCTCGCAGTCAGTAGATTAGGTTTCAAAAGCACCGAAGAGGCTTTCAAAACTTTTTCAGGAAGTCCACCGGCAAGGACAATTGCCTCCTCAACGGCGGACTGTACATAATCAGGAGAGTAATCAAAACAGCGGACCGAGGATACCTTGATTTTCGGTGTTATCATATTTGCTTAAGCCTGTCCACCAAAGCGGAAAGCACCTTGATCCTGGAGAAAAGCTTGCATTCAGCCTCAACAATCACCCAAGGAGCATATTTGCTGTCCGTACGCACGATCATCTCATCAACAGCCTTCTTGTATTCCAGCCACTTCTCCCTGTTTCTCCAGTCCTCATCGGTTATCTTCCACTTCTTCCAGTCTGTATTTTCTCTCTCCTTGAATCGTTTAAGCTGTTCATTCTGAGATATTTGGAGCCAAAACTTGCAGACCACCGTTCCATTCAGGGCGAGATATTCCTCCATGTCATTTATTTCCCTATAAGCCCTCATCCATTCTTGTTCGGAGCAAAATTTTTCCACCCTCTCAACAAGCACCCTGCCATACCAAGTTCTGTCAAAAATGGCAAAGTGACCAGCCTTGGGGAATTTTCTCCAAAACCTCCAGAGATAATGATGTTTCTTCTCAATTCCATCTGGAGCAGCGACTGATATCACCTCAAAACCTCTCGGATCAAGCCCCTGCGTAAGACGTCTGATGGCGCCTCCTTTGCCCGCCGCATCACAACCCTCAAATGCTATTATCACTGGAACTCTCTTCCTGTACGCTCTGAATTCAAGCTGAAGAAGTTCTTTTTGAAGTTTCTTTATTTTCTCCTCATATTTCTCCCGCGTTAAAGAAAGCGACAGATCAAGACTGTCTATCGGAGAGAAGCATATCGGCGAAAGAGATATTTGTCCTGCGATTTTCGCATTCTCGATGTTATTACTGAGAACATCTTGAAAAAATCCCGTTACTGTCTCGAAAAGGGCTGCCTTTGCTGATTTCATATCATCGGTTTCTATTACCTGCCACTTCACTCCACCGGTCTCAGACTTTTCAATAAGATCGAATGTCTCCTTATGGTATTTACCATAATTTTTATTCTGCTTCCAGTCATCTTTTGAAACCTTCCAACGACTGTCCTTATCCTTCTCAAGCCTTTTTAATC
>CAZXAC010000233.1:0-4160 GCA_964638335.1 uncultured Lentisphaera sp.
TCTTTACCCCGCCTAGCGGGGTTTACTATCTCTTTGAACGCAATTCAGTATAATTTGCGGCTTTGCAAAACACAAGGATTGTTTAAAGCATGTTCCGTATAGAAGATGAAACTGAGACGAGAGTGCTAGGATCTGAAATTTTGAAACTTGAAGCACAGAGGATTTCTCCAGAGGATCCGTCGCTAAGTCCGTGAGTACCCTTTACTTTGTTCTCGTTCAGCGATATTGAAAATGGGGGCCATATGGAGAAAAATAGTTCACATGGGTCAAAGCCCGGCTTACTGTGTATGTCCACATGGCAAGCATATTCTGGAGCCTCCTTAGCGGAACGCCACCAACGATAGGAAAACCAAGAACCATGTTCCGCCGTCAGCAGAAGATCTCCCTCTCGTCCGCCACTTTCAGGTTCAAGAACGGATTGAACACCTTTGATTCCGCGAAAGATATCTTTGATACTGTTCTTCATGGAACGGTCTTGAAGATAAACATGCGCGATTTGATGATCGCAAAGAGCAAAAGCGCCTGAACGGTGCATGTCGGGATAAAGCATCTGTCCTATTTCCCTCACACAAAAAATATTATTTTCAAAGAGTATGCGATTGGGATGTATGACTCTCTCCGCGCGTTCAATCGAATAATCTCCCAATATCAGGAACTCATAACCTGAAGTTTTCGCGGATCTGAGAAGTTTAATCAACTGTTTCTCAAGTATCCCAAAGGCGGCTTTCTCCTGATGGCATTTTGGACCATGCCTCTGTAGATCGTAATCCAAATGCGGCAGATACGTAAATATCACTTCGGATAGGTTTTCATCCATTATGGCGGCAGTGCAATCAGCTATCCATTCAGTGGAGCGAGCAGATGTGAACGGGCCCCAATAATCGTATAAATTAAAGCTATGCCCCAATTTTGAGCATAGTTCCCGATAAAGCTCTTGAGGCTTGGAATAGCAGTCCTGTATCATCCCACCATGATGCTTATGTATCGGCGCCGGAGATATTATTACGTCACTATCGTTGCCTAGCGACTGCTGAAGACATATCTGCGCCACCCTTCCACCATCATTACGGAATTTTCCCCACAATCTTTCACCTTCGTAAAGTCCAGAAGATTGCTCCCAAAAAAACGTTTTTCTTAAATTACGGTCAAAAAAACCATTTGCCGGAATCCCGTGCGAACTTGGTTCTAGACCAGTCCTCAATGAGGCCTGTACCGGGGACGTAAGAGCAGGAAAAACCGTCTTGGAAGAAACCGTATGCAATTCCTTCCAAAAATCAGATTTGGCACAACGGCGGAACGTGTCATATCCCAATGCGGCGCAAATTACCGTAAGAATTTTCATAAATCGGAATTGTAGTGCTATGGTAAAAAAATGAAAACTTAAACTTGGCCAGTTGATACTAGACATACATGCCGGGAATTTTCAACAATTCCATGACACGGCACAAAATCCAAATCCAACGGAAGCCACGTCACGGCACGACGGGCAAAGAACCGCGCAGCTTCCCCACCGCCAATTCTAGGAACAGTTGATCACTCGTCCACGCCCAAGTGAGTTATACCACTTATTTCGTTTGCCTTGTATCTTATCGCTATTCCCGGTTCTGGTTCAAAAAGTATTCCAGATGCGTCATTTTCAACTATTCTGCCTGTGACTTCCTTTCCATTCTTGAATTTGACCACACTATCAGCTATCCACATGTTTATCTGGGCCGGTCTTGATATCTTTCCCTTCTCTACGACCACATTTATAGTCTTGTCCTGTGGAACTGCTCTGGCATGAGATACCTTTACGGAATGATCCCCGCTAGTAAGACCTCGAATCTGAAAGACTTTTGAAAGTTTCTTATTTCCTCGTTCTCCCTCTTCCATTTTTCCGACCTTCTTGCCATCAAGATATACCGTTACTCCGGGAGGATTTGCAACAAGATCTATTCCTCCCATGTTAGTATCAAGAGTTATAACTAAATCAACCTTGGCTCCCGGACCAAGCTGGACTTTCTTTGAAGCGATATCATATCCATGCTTTTCCGCACGTATCTGATAAATTCCCGGTTGTAGGCCCGGCACTGATATAGGGGAACTGCCAACCTGCTCATCCCCAATGAAAATTGCAGCACCTTCCGGCTCAGTCTTGATGCTAATAACTGCGGGTATTACGTTCAGGGCCACATTAATCACGCAATCCTTGGTCCTCTCCACTACAACTTTCTGCTCGAATTTCTCGTAGCCCGGAGCTGTAGCCGAAATCACGTGCTCCCCTTGCTCGATATTTTCGGAAAACGGCGAAACGCCTTTCGGACTGCCATCAATTGAGATCTGCGCGTTGGACGGAGACACATTTACCTTTATAACCCCCATACTTGAGGATAGGTTCGTCTTCACAGTCTGCGGCCTGGCATTTTCCACAACCCAGGATATTTCCTGCTGTACCATACCAGGCTTGCTGACTATAGCCTTATGAGAACCTATTTTCTGCTCGTGCATTATCAACGGTGTCTGACCTATCTTTTTCCCGTCTATTTCCACAATTGCTTCACGAGGCATCGAGTCTATCAGGACTGAAGATGTTATTTCCTCAAGACTTACTTCAACGTTCTTCTGTTCTTCATCGGCAACTATCACTCTTATAAACTTCGGTTTAAAATTTAGTTTCTCTATCTCAAAGATATACGTTCCCGGCTTGGTCTTCACCTTGAAAGGAGTAATCCCAACCTCTTTGCCCTTGTAGATTACCTTCGCCTTGTCCGGGGAGCTCGTTATTGATATTTCCGCCGGCTCTGGAGCTTTATTGCCCCCGCATGAACAGATGGCAAACGATATCAACCCCACAAAAAATATTTTGACAGATTTAATCATTTTTTCCCCTTCCCTTTGCTCTTCTTCCCAGCCCTTATGACTTCTTCGAGACCAATTATCATTTCCTTCGCTTTTTGGTAACGTTTATCGTCAGGGTCAAGCATCTCGGTTATCTTTTTGTACGACTCGATCGCTTCGCTAAATTTATTCAACCTCCACTCCTGCTGGGCGTTTATCTCGTGCTGTCTGGCTTCTTCGTCAAGAAGTTTTTTCGCTTCTTGCGCCTGTTTGTATGCCTGATCATACATAGGAGGCTTTGGTTCGAAAAACTCAAGAAGCTCAACCACGTAGGAGTAACGTTTTATCGCGTCTTTCAAATTTTCACCTTTCGCGTTCTTGTTCGCAAAAAGCATTTCAGCCTTCGAGAATGCGTCTTCCGCTTCCTTCTTCATCTCATCGGCTGTAAGGGATATTGTTGGTATGTTAAGAACATTATTGGATAGATTTTCTATGGTATTGACTGCATCCCTGAACGCCGTCGGTTCAAAAGCATTTTTTATCCTCACACTATTCAACTGATTTCCATAAGCAATCGTGAGGATTTTAGTCTCATCACTGTTGTCGGGGCTTATTCCGATCTGAGGCTCGGAGACTGACATGAAATCCGTATCCTTTATCTGAATTTTCAGTCTTTCCAAAAGTTCAGCCGCCGCCTCCTGTTGCCTTCTAAATCTTATTCCGTGCTTAAGATCGTCCCTTTCCACGGTTATGACGTTGTTCTTTATCTTAAGCGAGTACCTAAATATGTTGTCCGGCGTTGTTATCTGCTTCTCATATATCACCGTGAGCGGAGTTCCCAATCTCGCTGTTGGCGCTGCTGTCTTTTTTATTTTCTTATCCCCGAAAACTTTCTCAACCAACAGAAATCCCCCAACTAGAACAAACGCAAAAAGAACAATTATTATGTAGAACAAAATACTCGCATGCTTCCTTTTCCCCGAGCCCTCTTCAGTATCAGGCTCCTCCTTGCGCATTTTGTCCTTCTGGAAAAATTGCGAAGATTCCGGTTCAGGCGTTTTACTCCCTTCTTCATCTCCGCTCGAAAATATTTTTCCAAATATTGAACGTGGGCTTGGATCCTTCTTTTTGACGGTCTCATCTGGCTCTTTAGCCGGGTCAGATTTTATGGTCTGAAGCAGTGCGTCATCACTCTTCAAAGCGCCATCTGCCCTGCTGGTAAACTTAAGCTTCTGCAATCCAATTTTTATCTCATCTCCTTCCTTCAGTTTAGTTTCCCCTGATACTCTTATTCCATTGAGCTTTGTCCCGTTGGTACTGCCCAGGTCGCTAAGAAACCATTC